>NZ_JBEXTZ010000003.1:101325-162124 GCF_040614195.1 Amycolatopsis sp. NPDC006125 | reverse complement strand
TGCTGGCGCCGCTGTGCGTCGGCGCCGCGTGGCTGATCGACCGGATCGTCGACCGGGTGGCCGCGTGGTTGCGGCCGGGCCGCGACGAGGACGTTTCGAGCCGGTCCTAAGGTGTCGCTGGTGTCAAGCAGGAGGCGGATCACCGTCGCGCTCGTCGGGCTCATCGTGCTCGTGTTCGGTGGCTGGATCGTGCGCGAAACCACCACATCGACCGAGCCGGCGAGTGGGCTCACGGCGTTGTCCAGCCTGCCGGCCGAGGCGGGCCAGACGTGGCGTCTCATCCAGGCCGGCGGGCCGTTCCCGTACCGCAGCGACGGAACGGTGTTCGAGAACCGGGAAAAGCGGCTCCCCGTCAAGGAGAGCGGCTACTACCGGGAATACACGGTGCCCACGCCGGGCAGCGCGGACCGCGGGGCCCGGCGGCTGATCACCGGGGCGCAGACCGAGCTGTACTACACCGGTGATCACTACGCTTCCTTCGTCCAGGTCGACCCGTCGAAGTAGCGAGAACCCCATGTCCTCTTCCCAGACGATCGTCGAGCAGGCCCGCGCGCGCGGCGCCTACTCGCACATCATCGGCAGCAGGCCCGCGGACAAGATGTCCGCCCTCGACGCGATCGCGTCCGCTTTGTCCTTTCCGGACTGGTTCGGCCGCAACCTGGACGCGCTGTACGACTGCCTGACCGATTTGTCGTGGCTGCCCTACGGCGAGCACGTCCTGGTGTGGGCCGGATCGGACCTGCTCAAGGACGCCGACCCGAAGGCTTACCTGGCGATCCGCAGCGTCCTGTCCGACGCCGAGCGAGCCTTGGCGCCGGGTGGCGACCGCGCCGACAGCCGCCGGCTGACGGTCGCCCTCACCGACGACTAGTCCTGCGGGACCCAGTTCGGCTTGCGCTTCTCGCCGAACGCGCGGATGCCCTCCTGGCCCTCTTCGCTGGCGAAGAACTGCGCGGACAGCTTGAGCATGTCCGGGAAGCCGTCGGCCGGGGTGGCCGGGCGCGGGCTGGCGAGCAGTTCCTTGGTCGCGGCGAGCGCGGCCGGGCCGCCCAGTGTGAGGGAGCGGACGTAGGCGTCGGTGGCCTCGTCCAGCCGGTCGGCGTCGACGGCCTTGTTGATGAGGCCGATCTCGGCGGCGCGCTCGGCGTCGAACACATCCCCGGTGAGGAACAGCTCCTGCGCGGCGCGCGGGTTGACGCGCGGCAGGACGGTGAGCGAGATGACGGCGGGCACGACGCCGATGCGGACCTCGGAGAACGCGAAGGTGACCTCCTTGGCGGCGACCACGAGGTCCGCGGCCGCGACCATGCCCACGCCGCCGGCGCGCGCGAGACCGGACAGCTTGGCGACGACCGGCTTCGGGCTCGTCCAGATCTGCTCGAGGATGCGGGGGAACTCGTTGACGCCCTGGTCACCCGCCCCGGCGCCGCGGGCTTCCTTCAGGTCCATGCCCGCGCAGAACACCTTGCCGGTGTGGGTGAGAACGATCACCCGGACGGCGTCGTCGTCCTTCGCCTTGGCCAGCGAGGCGGACAACTCGCGGCGCAGCTGGGCCGACAGGGCGTTCCGGTTGTGCGGCGAGTCGAGGGTGATCGTCGCGACACCACTCGCCACTGAGTAATGCACCAGTTCATCAGTCACGGGCTCACTGTAGTTCGGGCGGAGCGGCGGGGGAGCGCGGTTGTGAGCGGCTGCGCATCGGGACGATCCGGTGACAGCGCGTCAGCGGGCACGCTACGGTGCAACCGAGTGATTCACGGGGGGAGGAGCTGGTGATGGCTGAGGAGGGCTCGACCTCATCCGCCGATCAGTTGGCGGACGTGTTCGGTGGCGAAAGCCACTTGAACGCCATGCACGCCGACGCGAAGCGCATGCTGGCGGACGCGAAAGCGGGCCGCTGGGCCGTGGACGAGGAGACGGGATCGCACCTGCGGCGTGCGGTCACACAGATGCAGGATCGGATGAGCGACCTGACCTTGCGGATCAACCGGCTGCAGCAGGCGCCGAGGTTCGGCAACGACGAATACGCGAAAAGAGCATCGGCGCACTTTCTCACAGCGATGGACTCGGATGACCAGTCGCTCGTCCGGGTGTTCCTCGCGGCTCAGGACATGCTCGCGAGCCTCGGCCAGGCTATCGAGATCGCGATCAGCAAGTATGACGCGTCGGACGACGCAGCGGTCCAGGCGCTGCATACGTTCAAGGATCAGGAACTTCGGTGACCATCAACCTTCGCATTCCTCATGCCGTGGCAGGTGCGTGCCTGGCGGCAACCATGGCCGCTTGCACCACCACCGTTGCGGGAACAGCATCGCCCGTGCCCGGTGTGAGCCCCACTGCGAACGCAGACGTGTTCGCAGGGCTGAACGCGTGCCAGGTTCTCGACCAGTTGGTCGCGGGAGAAGGATTCAATCCCGGCGAAAACACGAGTCGACGCAACGAGTGTGGTGCTCTCAAGCCGCGGTTCGGATCGTACGGGCTTGCCCTGGATCCCGTGCAGGGACTCCGCGAGTACCGCGAGACGAACGACGCCGTGATGGAGGTTTCGGTCAACGGGCGGAACGCCTTGCAGGCCGACATTCCCACCGGCGGGTGCGCGATCGCCATCGAGGTTGGGGAGCACGCCCGCGCCTTGGTGCAGGTCGCACTGGTCACTAGCCCTCGCGATCCGCAGGCTTGCGTGGACGCCCACGCCCTCGCTGAGAAGCTCGAACCCCTGCTCCCGAAGGTCCAGTAGACCTCAGTTCTGCCGCGGCAGCAGCTCTTCCACGAACCGCTCCAGGAACGCCTCGAACGGCGACCCACCCCGGTGGTAGACCACGAACTTCGTCAGGCCCGCTTCCAAGTGGCCGTCCAGCAGGCGGTGCAGCGACGCCCAGTCCGTGGCGATCACGTCCGCCGGGTCGGTGTCCGGGCGTCGGGAGCGCACCGTGGCGGCCAGGGCGTCCGGGATGCCGTCCTCGGCGAGCATCAGGCTCATCCCGTAGTGGTCCGCCTCGATCGAGCGGCCCGCGGCGGCCGCGGCGGTCTCGATGGCCTCGCGGGCCCGGCGCGCCTCCGCCGGGGACAGGAAGCTTCCCAGCCATCCGTCGGCGTACTCGCCGATTCGCCGGTACGCCGCGGGCGCACTCCCGCCGAGCCAGATGTCCACCGGGCGCTCCAGCCGCGGGCCCAGCGAGACGTCCTCCAGCTTCCAGAACTCGCCCGCGAAATCGCCCTCACCGGCCAGCGCCGCCCGCAGCAACCTCAGCGACTCGTCGAACACCGCGGCCCTCGCGCCGGCCGGGACGTCGAACAGCGGCCACTCGCTGCGGCGCGCCGGGCGCAGGCCGAACACCGGCAGCACCCGCTTCGGCGCCAGCGCCGCCAGCGACGCGATCTGCTTCGCCACCAGCACCGGGTGCCGTCCCGGCAGCACCGCCACCGAACTGCCCGCCTTCAACGACGAAGTCCGCGCCAGCGCGTGCGCCATCCCGACGAACGGGTCCACCGCGTCCGAGTACACCTGCTCGGAAAACCACACCGAGTCGACCCCGGCGGCCTCCAGCCGGTCGACGATCCCCGGCAACTCCACGGGCGAGGTCTCAGCCCCCAGCCCAACCCCGATCCGGATCTTCACGCCACCCACGTTACGGGTCAGGCCGACCGGGCGGCACCTGCCAACGCGGTGGCGTACCGCTCCAACACGAGCGACGCCACCCGCGGATCACCGGCCAGGCAGTCGGCCAGCGCCACCGACGGCTCGGCCTCCCGCGCCAGCGCGGCGATCCGATCGGGCAGCAACCCGGGCGCGAGGAACCACGACGCCACCGCGATCCGCGACGCCCCACGCGCCCGCAACTTCGCCACCGCCGCGGGCACGTCCGGCTTCGCGGCGCTCGCGAACGCCGCCACCGCCCGGAAACCGTGCCGCGACTGCCACCGCCGGGCCAGCGCCGCGACCGCCTCGTTCGCCGCCGCGCGGGACGAACCCACCGCGGCCAGCACCACGCCCAGCCCGGGATCGGTCACGTCCGCCACCGCGGCCAGCCGGTCGAACGCCACCGGCTCCAGGTCCGCGCCCAGCACGTCGGCGATCGTCACCCGCAGCGCGGGCACCTCCGCCACCAGCGCGGGCAGGTCGACCCGCGCGTGGAAGGCACTGCCCAGCAGCAACGGCACCACGACCGCCTCCCGGTGGCCCGCGCGCACCAGGTCCCGCAGCACGTCCGTCACCAGCGGCTCGGACAGGTCCAGGAACGACACCCGCACGTCCAGTTCCGGCGCCGCCGCGGCGACCCGGTCCACCAGCGCCCGCACGGTCGCCGCGGACCGCGGGTCCCGGCTCCCGTGCGCGACGGCGACCAGCGGGATCACAGCGACCCCAGCCCGCGCGCCCGCAGCACGGCCCGCTCCAGCGGCCGGAACACCAGCAGCTCGATGCCGACGCCGACCAGCAGGATCAGGAAGATCGCCGCGATCACGGTCGACATGTCGTTGAGGAACCGGCCGTCGTCGAGGTAGGCGCCAAGGCCCTTGCCCAGCAGCGGCGACGTCGCGATGATCTCCGCCGCCATCAGCGACCGCCACGAGAACGCCCAGCCCTGCTTCAACCCGGCGAGGTACCCGGGCAGCGCCGCGGGCAGCAGGATGTGCCGGGCCGTCGCCAGTCGTCCCGCGCCCATCACCTTGCCGACACGCGGCAGGATCGGCGGGATCTGGTCGATGCCCGCCACCAGGCCGTTCGCGATCGACGGCACGCTGCCCAGCAGCAGCACCACGTACATCGCGGCCGGCTCGACACCGAACCACAGCACCGCGGCAGGCACCCAGGCCACCGACGGCAGGCTCTGCAGACCGGACAGGAACGGCCCGATCCCGGCCCGCACCAGCTTCACCTTCGCGACCAGCAACCCGAGCGGCGTCGCGATCAGGATGGCGACGAGGAACCCGAGCACCGCGCGGTGCACCGACGTCCACACGAACCCGAACGCGTCCCCGCTGGTGAACCGGCCCCACAGCTCGTCCCACACCGCGAGCGGCGCCGGCAGCTGGTACTCCGGCCAGAACGCGGCCGCCCACAACGCCTGCCAGACCGCGATCACCAGGACCAGGAACACCACCGGCGGCAGCACCGACCGGACGAACCGGCCCCAGCCGCCCTTCTTCGCGGCAGGCTGGACCGGCGTGTCGAGCGCGTCCAGACCCGCTTCGACCGCCGCGGCGTCCGGTTCGGCGGTCGAGCCCTCAAGCGGCGGCATGGCTGCTGATCACCTCACGCAGGCGGCGGTTGATCACGTCCACCGCGTTCACCTCGTCCTGCCCGGCCAGCCCGTCGACGCGCCACTGCTGCACGACCTTGCCCGGCCGCGACGACAGCAGCACCACCCGCTGCCCGAGCCGCACCGCTTCGCGCACGTCGTGGGTCACGAACACCACCGCGGTGCCGGTCGCTTCCCAGATGCGCAGCAGCTCGGCCTGCAGCACGTCGCGCGTGATGGCGTCGAGCGCGGAGAACGGCTCGTCCATCAGCAGCAGCGACGGCCGCTCCTCGCCGTCCTCGGTGTGGGTGGCCGACGCCAGCGCGCGGGCCAGTGCCACGCGCTGGCGCATGCCGCCGGACAGTTCGTGCGGGCGCTTGGCGCCCGCGCCGGACAGCCGCACCAGCTCCAGCAGCTCGCCGGTGCGGGTCTTGCGCTCGGCGCGGCCCATGCCGGCCAGCTTCAGCGGCAGCTCGACGTTCGCCGCGGCGGTCAGCCACGGCATGAGCGCCGCCTCCTGGAACATGACCGCCGGCCGGGACGTCGTCAGCTCGATCTCACCCGCGCTCGGCTGATCCAGGTTCGCGATCAGGTTCAGCAGGGTGGTCTTGCCGCAGCCCGAGGCGCCGAGCAGGCAGACGAACTCGCCCGGCGCGACGTCGAGGTCGACCCCGGCGAGCGCGGTCACGGCGTCGCGACCCTGCCCGAAGCTCTTGTGCACCCCGGACAACCGCACGGCGTGCCCGGTCGCGGGCTCCACCGGCGGGCGTCCCAGCGTGGCGGTCATGAACAGCCTCCTACTTCTTGTCCAGGCCGGACGCGCTGACGGCCGGCTTCCCGGCCTGGGCGAGCACGGTGTTGAGCAGGGTGAGGTCGGCGAACCCGGCGACGTCCGGGGCCTTGTCCTTGACCCCTGCGGTCACCTGGTCCTGGGCCAGCTGCGGGAACTGCCCGGCCAGCGGGTCGGTGGTGAGCTGGATGCCCTGCCAGGCGCGGTCCAGCGTGGCGGTCGCGAGCGCCTTGCCGGTGAGCTGCTGCAGCTGGTTGTTCACCGCGGTCTTCGCCTTCGCCGGGTCGGACGCGGCGAGCGTGTTCGCGTCGAGCAGGCCCTGCAGGATCGCGGTGACGGTCGCCGGGTGTTCCTTGAGGAACTGGGTGCGCACGATCAGCACGGTGGTCGGGAACTGCCCGCCCGGCCACAGGTCCTTCTCGTCGACCAGGACCTTCGCGCCGGCCTCCAGCACCAGCCGCGACGCCCACGGCTCGGGCAGCCACGCGGCCTGGATCGCGCCGGACTTGAACTGGTCGAGCGTCAGCGCGTTGTCGATGTTCTGGACCTTGACGTCGCTGAGCTTCTGGTCGGCGATCCACTTCTTCAGCGACACGTCCTGCGTGTTGCCCAGCTGCGGCGACGCCACGGTCTTGCCCTGCAGGTCCTGCGGCGTGTTGATCGACGGCTGCACGACCAGCTGCGCGCCGCCCGAGGTGGCGCCCGCGATCAGCCGCACGGCCTCGCCGCCGGACTGGGCGTAGGCGTTGATCGCCGGGCCGGAGCCGATGAACCCGATGTCCAGCGAACCGCCGAGGAGGGCGTTGACCTCCTCGGGGCCGGCGTTGAACTTGGTCGGCACCAGCTTGGTGTTCCCGAGGTGCTGCGCGAACAGGTTCTGGTCCAGCCCGATCAGCGCCGACGCGTGCGTGACGTTCGGGAAGTACCCGAGCCGCACCTCGGCCGCCGGACCCTGATCGGTCGCCGTCGCCGAGTCCTCCGATCGGTCCGCCCGTGAACACCCGGTCACCACTGCCAATGCGGACAACGCCACTGCTGCCAGAGCCAGAACACGAGTTTTCACGGACGGACCTTTCGGTTGGGGGATGGGGAGTTACGGGCCGGGGGAGACCACGTCCCGGTCGCTGCGCAGCACGGGAAGCGGCGCACCGACCATCCCGGCCGCCAGCGTGGTGCCGTCGGCCGGGTCGATCACCAGGAAGGCGCCGGTGCGCCTGCTGACCTCGTACTCGTCGACCGGCAGCGGTTCCGCGACGCGGACCTTCGCGCGGCCGATCTCGTTGAGCTGCAGCGTCTCCGGGTAGTCCACAGTGGACAGCTTCTGCTCGTCGAAGCGGGAGAGCAGCTCGTCGACGAACGCCTGCACCGTGCGCGCGCCGTGCTTGACCAGCACGCGGGCGCCCGGCCGCAGCGGTTTCTCCGACAGCCAGGCCAGCGTGGCGTCCAGCTCGTCGGTCGCCACCGGGGCCGAACCCGCCGCCGCGATCACGTCACCGCGCGCGATGTCCAGGTCGTCGGCCAGCACCAGCGTCACCGAGCGGCCCGCGGCCGCCTCGGCCAGCTCGCCGTCCGGCGTGTCGATCCGCTCGACCGTCGTGCGCAGGCCCGCGGGCAGCACCACGACCTCGTCGCCGGGGCGCACCGTGCCCGCCGCGACCTGGCCCGCGTAGCCGCGGTAGTCCGGGTACTCGGGCGTGCGCGGCCGGATCACGTACTGCACCGGGAAGCGGAACGGCGCGTCGTGCGGGTCGGGCGCGACCGGCACGGTCTCCAGGTGCTCCAGCAGCGTCGGGCCGGAGTACCACGGGGTGTGCGCCGAGCGCTCCACCACGTTGTCACCCACCAGTGCGGACACCGGGATCGCCAGCACTGATCCTTCGGCGTAACCCAGCGACGTGGCGTGGTCGGTGAACTCCTTCGCGATGACCCGGAAGGTCTCCTCGTCGTAGTCCACCAGGTCGATCTTGTTCACCGCGAGCACCAGGCGCGGCACGCCGAGCAGCGCGAGCACCGCGGCGTGGCGGCGGGTCTGCTCGATGACGCCCTTGCGCGCGTCGACCAGCAGCACGGCCAGCTGCGCCGTGGAGGCGCCGGTGACGGTGTTGCGGGTGTACTGCACGTGGCCGGGGGTGTCGGCGAGCACGAACGACCGCTTCGGGGTCGCGAAGTAGCGGTAGGCCACGTCGATCGTGATGCCCTGCTCACGCTCCGAGCGCAGGCCGTCGACGAGCAGCGACAGGTCCGGAGTGGACAGACCGCGGTCGACGCTGGCGCGGGTGACCGCGTCCAGCTGGTCGGCCAGCACCGACTTGGTGTCGTAGAGCAGACGGCCGACGAGCGTCGACTTGCCGTCGTCGACGCTCCCGGCTGTGGCGAGCCGCAGCAACGAGCTCATCAGAAGTACCCCTCCCGCTTGCGGTCCTCCATGGCGGCCTCCGACAGGCGGTCGTCGGCCCGGGTGGCGCCGCGCTCGGTGAGCCGGCTCGCCATCACCTCGGCGATCACTTCCTCGACGGTCGACGCTGTGGATTCCACGGCGCCGGTGCAGGAGCCGTCACCGACCGTGCGGTAGCGCACCGTCAGCTCCTTCACCTCTTCGCCGTCACGCGGACCGCCCCACGGTCCCTCGGTCAGCCACATGCCGTCGCGCTTGTAGACCTTGCGCTGGTGGGCGTAGTAGATCGAGGGCAGCTCCACCTTCTCGCGCGCGATGTAGTTCCACACATCGGCTTCGGTCCAGTTGGAGAGCGGGAACACCCGCACATGTTCCCCCGGACGGTGCCGTCCGTTGTACAGGTTCCACAATTCGGGACGCTGCCGTCGCGGGTCCCACTGGCCGAACGCGTTGCGCAGGCTGAAGATCCGCTCCTTGGCCCGCGCGCGTTCCTCGTCGCGGCGCCCGCCGCCGAACACCGCGTCGAACTTGTGCTCGGAGATGGTGTCCAGCAGCGGCTGGGTCTGCAGCGGATTGCGCGTGCCGTCGGGACGCTCGGTCAGGCGGCCGTCGTCGATCCAGTCCTGCACGTTCGCGACGATCAGCCGCAGGCCGTACTTCTCCACGACGTGGTCGCGGAACGCGATGACCTCGTCGAAGTTGTGCCCGGTGTCCACGTGCAGCAGCGGGAACGGCACCGGCGCCGGCCAGAACGCCTTGATCGCCAGGTGCAGCAGCAGGGTCGAGTCCTTGCCGCCGGAGAACAGGATCACCGGCCGGTCGAACTCGCCGGCCACCTCCCGGAAGATGTGGATGGCTTCGGATTCCAGTGCCGCCAGGTTGTCGGTCGCGGCGTCGGTCGCGGCTGTGGTCACTTCCCTCTCCCTACGCGTGCAGGCCGCACTCGGTCTTGGACTTGCCTGCCCAGCGGCCGCTGCGCGGATCGGCGCCCGGCGCCACCTTCGCGGTGCACGGCGCGCAGCCGATCGACAGGTAGCCCTCGCCGACCAGCGGGTTCTGCAGGATGCCGTGCTCGTCGATGTAGGCGTTGAACTCGTCGTCGGTCCACGGCGCGATCGGGTTGACCTTGACGAGGCCGTTGCGGTCGTCCCAGGTGACGATCGGGGTGTTCGCCCGCGTCGGGGCGTCCACGCGGCGCACGCCGGTGACCCACGCGGAGTAGTTCGACAGCGTCTTGCGCAGCGGCACCACCTTGCGCAGGTGGCAGCACAGGTTCGGGTCCCGCTCGTGCAGCTTGGGGCCGTACTCGGCGTCCTGCTGCGCCACGGTCTGCTCGGCGGCCGCGTTGACGATCTTCACGTCCGGGTACACGGTCGCGACCGCGTCCCTGGTGCCGATCGTCTCCGCGAAGTGGTAGCCGGTCTCCAGGAACAGGATGTCCACATCGGACTTCACCTTGGTGGCGAGGTCGATGAGCACCGCGTCCTGCATGTTGGAGGCGACGATGAAGTCGTCGCCGAAGGTCTCCGCGGTCCAGCGCAGGGCCTCCAGCGCGGTCGCGTCGGCCAGTTCGGCGGACGCCTTCTCCGCCAGTGCCTTCAGTTCTTCGGTCCTCGTCGCGGTGGTCACTTGCTCGCTCCTTCCGGAAAGCGCAGCCCGATGAACTTGACGGTGAAGACGCGGCGGCACGCGCCGCAAAGCCACGCCCCCTCTTCTTCGGGACGGAGGTCTTCGTCCCCGCAGTACGGGCAGTGGAACGGCGTCGCGCGTTCCTGTGCCGTCATCGGAGATCGGCCTCGTCGGCCCGGGCCACCCACTGCGGGAAGCGCTCGCCCTCTTCCCGCTGGCCCAGGTAGTTGCGCACGACCCGCTCGACGTAGCCGATCAGCTCGTCGCCGGTCACCTTGTGGCCGCGCAACTTCCGGCCGAACCCGGCATCCAGGCCCAGTCCGCCGCCCAGGTGCACCTGGAAGCCCTCGACCTGGTTGCCGTCGTCGTCGGTCACGATCTGGCCCTTGAGGCCGATGTCCGCGGTCTGGATGCGGGCGCACGAGTTCGGGCAGCCATTGATGTGCACCGTGACCGGGTTCTCCACCTGGTCCTGGATGTCGCCCAGCCGCTCCTCGAGCGCGGTCACCAGGTCCTTGGCGCGCTGCTTGGTCTCGACGATCGCGAGCTTGCAGAACTCGATGCCGGTGCAGGCCATCACGCCGCGCCGCCACGGGCTCGGGTCGGTGGGCAGGCCCAGCTCGGCCAGCTCCGCCTGCAGGCCGGGCACGTCCTCCTCGGCGACGTCGAGCACCAGCAGCTTCTGCAGCGGGGTGAGCCGCACCCGGTTCGAGCCGGCGCGCTCGGCGGCCTTCGCGACCTTGATCAGCGTCGAGCCGGACACCCGGCCACCGATCGGCGCGGCGCCGACGTAGAACTTGCCGTCCTTCTGCCGGTGCACGCCGACGTGGTCGTGCTGCACGGCGGGCGCCTCCGGCGCGGGGCCGTCGATCAGCTTGCGCTTCAGGTACTCGTCCTCCAGCACCTGGCGGAACTTTTCCGCTCCCCAGTCCTTGACCAGGAACTTCAGCCGCGCGCGCGAGCGCAGGCGGCGGTAGCCGTAGTCGCGGAAGATGCTGATGACGCCTTCCCAGACCTCGGGCACCTCGTCGAGCGGCACCCAGGCGCCCAGGCGCTGGGCGATCATCGGGTTGGTGGACAGGCCGCCGCCGACCTGCACGTCGAAGCCGGGGCCGTGCTCGGGGTGGCGCACGCCGACGAACGCGACGTCGTGGATCTCGTGGGCCACGTCCGGCAACCCGGACACCGCGGTCTTGAACTTGCGCGGCAGGTTCGCGTACTCCGGCTTGCCCAGGTAGCGGCGCTTGATCTCGTCGAGCGCCGGGGTGCCGTCGATGATCTCGTCCTCGGCGATCCCCGCGACCGGGGAGCCGAGCATGACGCGCGGGCTGTCGCCGCACGCGGTCATGGTGGTCAGGCCGGCGCCCTCCAGCTTCTCCCAGATCGTCGGCATGTCCTCGATCCGGATCCAGTGGTACTGGACGTTCTGCCGGTCGGTGATGTCCGCGCTGTCGCGCGCGTAGGTCTGCGAGATCTCGCCGATGACCGCTAGCTGCTCGGTGGTCAGCGCGCCACCGTCGATGCGGACGCGGAGCATGAAGTACTCGTCGTCCAGCTCCTCCGGCTCCAGCGTCGCGGTGCGGCCGCCGTCGATCCCGGGCTTGCGCTGGGTGTAGAGGCCGTACCAGCGGAACCGGCCACGGAGGTCGCCCGGATCGATCGAGTCGAAGCCGCCACGCGCGTAGATGTTTTCGATCCGCGATCGAACGTTGAGCGGGTGGTCGTCCTTCTTCGAGCGCTCGTTCGGGTTCAGCGGCTCCCGGTAGCCGAGGGCCCACTGGCCCTCACCACGACGCTGCCGGGCGCGCGGGGTTCGGGCGGCGGCAGGGTTGTCGCGCGTCGGCGAAGCCATGTTCGAGTCCTTCCGGGGCTCTCGCGAAGGCGCCGCGCGCACGGAAATGCCCTGGTCAAAGCCCGTGGTGGGGGTTTGGCAGTCCGCGGCGTGACGGCGCCCGCTGGTCCTAGCTGGGTGGCGGTGGCGGCGTCAGTTCGTTTCGCGGCACAGGGCGCTGGCGACACGCCGGAAGTCGACGTGGCGACGCACCACGAGGAGCACTCCGGCATAAGTCACGGGATCAGCGTGCCACGCTGCTCACGATGTGGTCCAGCCCGCTCCGCATGCTGGGATACGCATCACGCTGAAAAAATCTCCGGCAGACTGGCGCGCGAGTTGGATCAGGGACACTGGGAAGCGTGAGTGATACTTCCGCCCCGGTGGCGTTCGCACTGCCGGAGCACGCGCTGGCCGGGCTCGGGACGCGGCCCTTCGGCGTGTACGTGCACGTGCCCTTCTGCGCGACGCGCTGCGGCTACTGCGACTTCAACACCTACACCGCCGGTGAGCTGGGCACGAGCGCGTCGCCCGAGTCGTGGCTGGAGGGGTTGCGGCGCGAGCTGGACCTGGGCGCGCGTGCGCTGGGCAACGCGCCGGCGGCCGAGACGGTGTTCGTCGGCGGCGGCACCCCGTCGCTGCTGGGCGCTTCGGGGCTGGCCGACGTGCTCGACGCGGTGCGCGACTCCTTCGGGCTGGCGCCCGGGGCCGAGGTGACCACGGAGTCCAACCCGGAGTCGACGTCACCGGAGTTCTTTTCCGGGCTTCGCGAGGCCGGGTACACGCGGATCTCGCTGGGGATGCAGTCGGCGGCCTCGCACGTGCTGAAGATCCTGGACCGCACGCACACGCCGGGCCGCCCGGTGGCCGCCGCGCAGGAGGCGAGGGCCGCGGGGTTCGAGCACGTGAACCTCGACGTCATCTACGGCACGCCGGGAGAGCGGACCGCGGATCTGCGTGCCTCGCTCGACGCCGTGCTGGAGGCCGGGGTCGACCACGTGTCGGCGTACTCGCTGATCGTCGAGGACGGCACCGCACTGGCCCGGCGGGTGCGGCGCGGTGAGCTGCCCGCGCCGGACGAGGACGTGCTGGCGGCGGACTACGAGCTGATCGACTCGGTGCTGTCGGCGGCCGGGCTGGGCTGGTACGAGGTGTCGAACTGGGCGGCCTCGGAGGCGGCCGCGTGCCGGCACAACCTGGGTTACTGGCGCGGCGGCGACTGGTGGGGCGCGGGGCCGGGGGCGCACAGCCACGTTGGCGGGGTGCGGTGGTGGAACGTGAAGCACCCGGCGCGCTACGCCGCGGCGCTGGCTTCCGGCGGTTCGGCCGAGGCCGATCGCGAAGTGCTCACGCCCGAGGAGCAGGCCTTCGAGCGGATCATGCTGGAGCTGCGGCTCGCCGAGGGGTTGCCGGTGTCCGCGCTGACCGCCGACGGGGCGCGGGAGGCCGAGGCCGCGGTCGCCGAGGGGCTGCTGGACGCCGCCGCGTTCGCCGGGAAGCAGCGGTGCGTGCTGACCTTCCGGGGGCGCCTGCTGGCCGACGGGCTCGTGCGGCGGCTCGCTCCCTGAATATTTCGCTCGCGGAGATCATCCCGGCGCTGCTAGCTTTCGCGGCACCTGGTGACTTCGGGAGGTCGAGGAATATGGCTGTCAGCGGCCGTCCTTCGCCTGCCCGTTTTCTCTCACCAGGAGTTCTCCTTGTTCTTGACCACTGATCGTCTTCTGCTGCGCCCGTGGACCGGGGCGGAGGCCGCCGCCGTCCGAGCCGGTGATCGCCGCCCGGACTGGGCTGGCGATTTCCCCGCCGAGGGCGACGTCGTGATCGCCGGGCTGCTCGCCGAGCGCCCGGACTGGCTCGCCGCGTTCGGGCACCACCTGGTCGTCGAGCGCGCCACCCGGCTCGTCGTGGGTTCGATCGGACTGTTCTGGCCGCCCGAGGACGGCGTCGTGGAGATCGGCTACGGCATCGTGCCGAGCCGCCGCGGACGGCGGTACGCCGCGGAGGCCACGGTCGCGCTGACCGGGTTCGCGCTCACCTCGCCCGAGGTGCGGAGCGTGTCGGCCCAGGTGGAGCGCGCCAACCCGGCTTCGGTGCGGGTGCTGGAAGCGGCCGGCTTCACGCTCGTCGCCGACGAGGGTGAGGTGCTCCGCTTCAGCCGGTCGTAGCGACCGCGCGGCCGAACAGGCTGCGCAGGTGGGTCGGCAACTGGAGGACGACGATCGTCACGATGGTCAGCACGCTGTCGTGAGCGGTTGCCGCCGGAGCAGTGTCGCGAGCGCCACGACCCGCGGTCGATCACCCGCCGATGGTCGCGGGCGGAGCCCGTCACGCGCGCCGGGCTTCCGGCTACGCCCGCTCAGACCTTGGCCAGGTGTCAGCAGTCGGGGATGGTCTCGGTGCAGATGGACTGCTCGCCGTTGCTCGCGGTCTGCAGCAGCCGGTACAGGGTCTCGCGCTGGTCTCCGTCGAGTGCGCAGAACACTTCGTCCTCCACGGCGGCCAGCGCGAACTCCGCCTTGGCCAGCGTCTTCGCCCCGGCCTCCGTCAGCGAGACCGTGTGCCGCCTGCGGTCCTCCGGCGACCGCCGCCGCTCGACCAGCTGCTCCCGCTCCAGGTCGTTGAGCAGGCCGACGACGTTCGTCCCGTCCATCTCCAGCGTGCTCGCCAGCGTCTGCTGCGAGATCCCGTCCCGGTCGCGCACCAGGGTCAGGGCCAGCAGGTGCCGCGGCCGCAGGCCCAGCGGTTCCAGCACGGTTTCCGAGCGCAGCCGCAGCCGGCGCGCCAGGTGGTCGATCAACGCGCCGACCCGGTGCGCGGGCTGGTTCACAACCGGCAGGGAGGCCACCTCGTCACTTTACCCAACCGAAGCGGCTATCTGTGTGCTATAGATAGTTTGCGTAACACCAATCAATATTGAAGGGCAAACCACCCATGGCACACCTACTGCACATCGACTCGAGCATCCGCGGCGAGGAGTCCGTCAGCCGCAGGCTGACCGCTCGTGCGGCGGAGGCCTGGCGCGCCGCGCACCCCGAGGGCACCGTCACCTACCGGGACCTCGCCCGGAACCCGGTTCCGCACCTCGGCGAAGCAGGCAACACGGCCCGCATGGTGCCGCCGGCGCAGCACACCGAAGCCCAGGCCTCGGCCTGGGCGCGCATGCAGGAGCTGATCGGCGAGATCAAGGCGGCCGACACCGTGCTGCTGGGCCTGCCGCTGTACAACTACGGCCCGCCGAGCGAGGTGAAGGCGTGGGTCGACCACCTGATCGTCCCCGGCCTGGCGTTCGACCCGGAGACCGCGCGGGGGCTGCTCGGCGACCGCGAGCTCATCGTGCTGGCCAGCCGCGGCGGCGGCTACGGCCCGGGCACCCCGCGCGAGGGCTGGGACCACGCCGAGCCGTGGCTGCCGCACGGGCTGTCCCTGACCGGTCTCGAACCGCGCGTGATCACCGCCGAGCTGACCCTCGCGCCGCAGAACCCGGCCATGGCCGACCTGATCCCGCTGTTCGAGCAGAGCCTCGCCACGGCGGAGAAGGAGATCGACGCCCTGTGGGTGCCCGCCGCGGCCTGATCGTGTGACCCGGACCGCACTTTCCGGGAAAAGTGCGGTCCGGCTGCAACCGCCACCCGTGGTGCGAGCATCTGCTCTTCGTGCACTTCGACGATTTCGCCCGCGAGCAGCTGCCGGGGCTGGTGCGGTTCGCGGCGGTCCTGACCGGGGATCCGGACCTGGCCCAGGACCTCGTGCAGGAGGCGCTGGTGCGGGCCCACGAGAAGTGGGCCCGGGTCGCCGAGACCGACCGGCCCGACCTGTACCTGCGGAAGATGGTCGTCAACGGGCACCTGTCGTGGCGGCGCCGCTGGTACCAGCGCGCGGTGCGGTCGGTCGCGGACCCGACGTGGTTCCGCGAGCCGCACACCGCCGACCCGGCCGGCCGGATCGCCGACGGCGCGCAGCTGAAGGAACTGCTGTCGGGGCTGAGCCGGTCGCAGCAGGCCGCCATCGTGCTCCGGTTCTACGAGGACCGCGACGACGACGAGATCGCGTCGGTACTCGGCTGCGCGGTGGGTACCGTGCGCAGTCACATCTCCCGCGGCCTGTCCGTGCTGCGGGTCCGCCTGGGCGCCGAGATGGAGGTGGCCTGACCATGTCCGAAATGCGGAATCTGCGGGAAGCGCTGAAGACCCGGGAGGCGCTCGCTCCTGATCCGGACGCGGTGCTCGCCGGGGCGCACGGCCGGATCCGGCGCAGGCGCGCCCAGCGGCGGATCGCCGGCGCGGCGGCCGCGGTGGCGGTGGTGATCGCCGGGGTCGGCGCCGGGATGACCGTGCTGCGCCCCTCGAACGAACCCGAGTCGATCGAGGCCGCCGCGGGGGCGACCGACCTCCCGGTGCCCGCGCCCGCGTTGCCGTTCACGGTCGGCGAGCTGCCGTCCGGGTTCGAGCTGAGCAGCTGGACCGTCTCCGGCAGCGCCGCGAGCGGCCGGTACAACGGCTACTACGGCAACTACCTGGAGATCAGCGTCGGCGACTTCCCGGACGCCGACGTCGGGGAGTCGGGCATCGTGACGGATCTGGCCGGCGGGGGGACACAGGCGAAGGTCCGCATCGCGCCGGACCGGGTGGTCTCGGTGCTGACCAAGACCTGGCAGATCCCGGACATCAACATGCTGCAGATCGCGCGGTCGGTCCGCCTCGTGCCGACGCCGGTGCACTCGATGCTGCGCAGCCTGCGCGCGCCGGCCGGGCTGACCGTCCGCCAGTGGAGCGGTGACGCGCGGTACGAGTACCTGACGCTGTGCCCGCCCGAGGTGCCGGCGCAGTCTCCGGCCCGGTCGGACGGGCGGTGCTACAACGTCTCCGTGAACGGCCCCGTGCCTCCCACCACGACCAGGGCCACGACGACGACCGATGTGCCTGCCCCGATGGTGGGGGTCAAGACGGTGCGCCGCATCCTCGACGGCGGCAAGGTTCTGATGGTCGACACCGAGCAGGGGCAGCAGGCGGTGGTGGAGGCGATCGCGGCGTCCGCGGTCGCCGGCTGACACGGGCCGCCGTCAGCTCCAGATGGTCACGTAGACCGGTGGCCGGAAGCGGGACGGCGGCACCCCGGCGCCGGGGGCGCGCATCACCTGCATCGCCGCCGGGGTGCCGAGGAAGTGCCGCAACGAGTTCGCCGCGGTGGAACACCGGTTGTGCGGCAACGTGGTCAGGTGCCAGTACTCCGTCCGCGGGGTGACCGGCGTCGGCAGCACGACCAGTTCGTGCCTGCGCCGCTGCGGCGCCACCAGGTGCTCGAAGGCCAGCGACACCCCGCTGCCATTGGCCGCCGCCGACCACGCCGCCGTCTGGTTGGGGAAGACGCGGATGGCCGATTCCGGAACGGCCATGCGGCGCAACAGTTGTGCCGTCCCGCTGCCCGGGTCCGCGCCCGACGGGTCCACCAGCCACGGCCACTGCGCCGGGCCGCCGCGAGGCCGGAACCCAGGCGCCGCAACGGCGACGATGTTGCATCGGAACACCGGCTCGCTCTCCACGCCACCCTCCAGGCGCGGCCCGAGCGCGGCGTCGGCGAGCCGGTTCGTGACCAGCACCGGCATTTCCGCCACCTGGGCCAGCCCCGCCGAGGCGTCCACCGACTGGCCCGTTCGGCGCATGAACGCTTCGAGCAACGGATCCGCGACGAACTCCGCGATCGTGCTCGTGACCACGACGTGCATCCGTTCGGCTACGCCATTGGCCTCCCGAACGGCGGCATCGGCATCCGCCCCGAGGGCTACCATCTGTGTGGCGATCGGCAGCAGGCGGCTGCCGCCCGGCGTCAGCGTCATACCGTTGGCGGTGCGCACGATCAGCTTGTCGCCGTGGTGCTGCCGCAGCGCGGCGAGCGCTTGGGACACAGCGGGTTCGCTGACACCGAGGGTCCGGGCCGCGTCGGTGACCGAGCCGAGCCGGGCCACGAGGACGAAGGCACTCAGCTGACCGAGCGTCATTTCACACCGGTCCGAATCACTTGAACAGCCTACATAAGTGATCCCTTAATCGGCCATTGTCGGTTTCCCCCACCGGGTGCACCCTGTGCCGAAAATCCATGCCCGGGGAGGGCGCATGCAAGTACCTGCGCAGTTCCAGTACGAACGAGCCACGAGCGTGGCCCACGCACTGAGTCTGCTGACGAAGTTCGGTCCGGAGAGCCGGATCGTGGCAGGCGGGCACAGTCTCATCCCGATGATGAAGCTGCGCCTGGCCCAGCCGCAGGCGCTCATCGACATCAACGACCTGTCCGAATTGGCCCGGATCAGCGTCGAGGACGGCACTTTGTGCGTCGGCGCCATGGTGCGTCACGCCGATCTGCTGTCCTCGGCGGTCGTGGGGGAGCACTTCCCGATCTTCCACGACGCCGAGCGGGTGATCGCCGATCCCGTGGTGCGCAACCGCGGAACGGTCGGCGGTTCGCTGTGCCAGGCCGATCCGTCCGAGGACCTGTCGGCCGCGTTCGCCGCCGTGCGCGGTGAGGCGGTGATCGAGGGACCCGGCGGGCGCCGGGTCGTGCCGGTCCGTGAGTTCTTCACCGGTCCTTACCAGACCGTGGTGGGGGACAACGAAATGCTCGTGCAGCTGCGCGTGCCGATCTCCTCGTCCGCGTCGGCCTACGAGAAGGTCGAGCGCAGGGCGGGGGACTGGGCGGTCGCCGCGGCCGGCGCCGAGCTGCGGATCGAAGGCACGCAACTGGTTTCGGTCGGCATCGGGCTCACCGCGCTGGGCGCGCCGAACTTCCACGCGCCGGAGGCCGAGGAGTACCTGCTCGGCGGACCGGCGGTGGACGAGCGCTTCGCCGAGGCGGGCCGGATCGCCGCGCGGCACTGCGAACCGGTTCCGGACCAGCGCGGGCCCGTCGACTACAAGCGGCACCTCGCGGAGGTCCTCACCGTCCGCGCGCTGCACCGGGCCCGCACCCGTTGGCACGGCAACCACCGCCAGGAGGCCTGAACACATGGAGATCACGGTCACCGTCAACGGGCAGCAGCACACGCGGGACGTCGAACCCCGCCTGCTGCTCGTGCACTTCCTGCGCGACGAGCTGGGCCTGACCGGCACGCACTGGGGTTGCGACACGTCCAACTGCGGCGCGTGCGTGGTGTGGCTGGACGAGGCGCCGGTCAAGTCGTGCACGGTCCTCGCGGTGATGGCCGACGGCCGCCGCGTGCGCACCGTCGAGGGGCTCGGCGACTCCACCGTGCTGGACCCGGTGCAGCAGGGCTTCACCGAATGCCACGGCCTGCAGTGCGGGTTCTGCACGCCGGGCATGATGCTGACCGCGCGCTGGCTGCTCGACCACCACCCCGATCCGTCCGAAGAGGACATCCGTGAGGCGATTTCCGGCCAGCTGTGCCGGTGCACCGGCTACGAGAACATCGTCAAGTCCGTCCGGTGGGCCGCCGAGCACGACACCGCTGCCGCAGCGGTCCCCGAGGAGAGCACTGTGGACGGTGCGGAGGTGTCCGCGTGACCACCACCGAGAACCACACCCCGATGGGGTTCGGGCGCATGCACCGCAAGGAGGACGCCCGGTTCATCCGCGGGCACGGGCAGTACGTCGACGACGTGAACCTGCCCGGGATGCTGCACGGCGCCGTGCTGCGCAGCCCGCACGCCCACGCGCGCATCGTGTCCGTCGACACGAGCGCGGCCGAGGCGCACCCGAAGGTGAAGGCCGTCATCACCGGCCAGACGCTGGAGGGGCTGAACCTCGCCTGGATGCCGACGCTCTCGCACGACGTGCAGGCCGTGCTGGCCACCGACAAGGTCCGGTTCCAGGGCCAGGAGGTCGCCTTCGTCGTCGCAGACGACCACTACGCCGCCCGCGACGCGCTGGAGCTGATCGACGTCGAGTACGAGCCGCTGCCGCCCGTCGTCGACGCCCGCCGCGCGCTGGAGCCGGACGCGCCGGTGATCCGCACCGACATCGACGGCAAGCGGGACAACCACATCTTCGACTGGGAAGCAGGCGACGCCGCGCGCACCGACGAGGTGTTCGCCCGCGCCGACGTGGTGTCCGCGCAGGACATGCTGTACCCGCGGGTGCACCCGGCGCCGATGGAGACCTGCGGCGCGGTGGCGCACCTGGACCCGATCACCGGGAAGCTCACCGTGTGGACGACCACGCAGGCGCCGCACGCGCACCGCACGCTGTACGCGCTGGTGGCCGGGCTGCCCGAGCACAAGATCCGGGTCATCTCGCCGGACATCGGCGGCGGGTTCGGCAACAAGGTCGGCATCTACCCGGGTTACGTGTGCGCGGTGGTCGGCTCCATCGTCACCGGCAAACCGGTGAAGTGGGTGGAGGACCGCTCGGAGAACCTGATGAGCACGTCCTTCGCCCGCGACTACCACATGCACGGCGAGATCGCGGCCGCCAGCGACGGGAAGATCCTCGGGGTGCGCGTCAAGGTGCTCGCCGACCACGGCGCGTTCAACGGCACCGCGCAGCCGACGAAGTTCCCCGCCGGGTTCTTCAGCGTCTTCACCGGTTCCTACGACATCGAGGCGGCGCACTGCGCGGTCACCGGCGTCTACACCAACAAGGCGCCCGGCGGCGTCGCCTACGCGTGCTCGTTCCGCATCACCGAAGCGGTCTACCTGGTCGAGCGGCTGGTCGACGTGCTGGCCTACGACCTCGGAATGGACCCGGCGGAGCTGCGGATGCGCAACCTGCTCAGGCCGGAGCAGTTCCCGTACGTCAGCAAGACCGGCTGGGAGTACGACTCCGGCGACTACCCGCGCGCGCTGAGCCAGGCGATGGACATCGCCGGCTACGCGGAACTGCGGGAGGAGCAGAAGCGGCGCGCGGCGACCGGTGACGGGCCGCTGATGGGCATCGGCATCAGCTTCTTCACCGAGGCCGTCGGCGCCGGGCCGCGCAAGCACATGGACATCCTCGGGCTGGGCATGGCCGACGGCGCCGAGCTGCGCGTGCACCCGACCGGCAAGGCCGTGCTGCGGCTGTCCTGCCAGAGCCAGGGGCAGGGCCACGAAACGACGTTCGCGCAGATCGTCGCCGAGGAGCTGGGCATCTCGCCGGACGACATCGAGGTCGTGCACGGCGACACCGACCAGACGCCGTTCGGCCTCGGCACCTACGGGTCCCGGTCGACGCCGGTGTCCGGCGGGGCGACGGCGGTGGTGGCGCGTCGGGTCCGCGAGCGGGCCAAGATCGTCGCCTCGGCGATGCTGGAGGTGAGCCCGGACGACCTGGAGTGGGAGAAGGGCCGCTGGTTCGTCCAGGGCGACCCGGACTCCGGCAAGACCATCCAGGAGATCGCGCTGGCCGCGCACTCCGACCTGGAACTGCCCGACGGCGTCGAGGGGCACCTGGACGCGACGTGCGTCTACAACCCGCCGAACCTGACCTACCCGTTCGGCGCCTACATCTGCGTCGTCGACGTCGATCCCGAGACCGGGCAGGTGAAGGTGCGCCGGTTCGTCGCGGTCGACGACTGCGGCGTGCGGATCAACCCGATGATCGTCGAGGGCCAAGTGCACGGCGGGCTGGCCGAGGGCATCGGCATGGCGCTGATGCAGGTGATGGCGTTCGACGAGGACGGCAACCACCTCGGCGGGTCGTTCATGGACTACCTGATCCCCACGGCCGTGGAGTGCCCGTCGTGGGAGCTGGGCGAGACGGTGACCCCGTCGCCGCACCACCCCATCGGGGCCAAGGGCATCGGCGAGTCCGCGACCGTCGGCTCGCCCGCGGCCGTGGTCAACGCGGTGCTCGACGCGCTCAAGCCGTACGGGGTGCGGCACGCGGACATGCCGCTCACCCCGGCGGCCGTGTGGCGCGCGTCGCAGAACCGTCCACTCCGGACAGATTTGGCGATCACGTGATGAACGGGCAGGAGTTGCGGGCGCACGCGGAGTCCCTGCGGGCGGGCCGGACGCCGTTCGTGCTGGCGACGGTGGTGCGGGCGCAACGCCCCACGAGCGCGAAGCCCGGCGACTGCGCGCTGGTGCTCGCCGACGGGACCATCGAGGGTTTCGTCGGCGGGTCCTGCGCCGAGTCGACCGTGCGGCAGCAGGGGATCCGGCTGCTGCTGACCGGCGAGTCGGCGCTGCTGCGGATCCAGCCGGGCGCGGGCGAGCAGGTCGAGGAGGGGGTGGTGACGGTCGGGAACCCGTGTCTGTCCGGCGGCGAGCTGGAGATCTTCCTCGACGCGCAGATGCCGCCGCCGCTGGTGGCGATCCACGGTGACGGGCCGATCGCGCGGGCACTGGCGTCGGTCGGCCGCGTGCTCGGCTACGAGACGCGGGTGGGCGCCGAGCTGTCCGACGACACGTTCGCGGTGATCGTGGCGTCGCACGGCCGGGACGAGGAACGCGTGCTGGAGGCGGCGGTGCGCGCGGACGTGGCCTACATCGGCCTGATCGCGAGCGAGAAGCGCGGTGCTGCGGTGCTGGAGCGGCTGGGGCTGCCCGAACCCGGCCGCATCCACACCCCGGCCGGCCTGCCGATCGGGGCGCGGACGCCGGCCGAGGTCGCGGTGTCGGTGTACGCGGAGCTGATCGCGACCCGCCCGCGCCCGCCGCGGCGCCCCGCCGAGGACGTCGAGGTGGCCGCCGAGGCGGTCGACCCGGTGTGCGGCATGAGCGTCGCGATCACGCCGGAGGCGGTGCAGCTGCCCTACGGCGGGCGGCGGTACTACTTCTGCGGGGCCGGGTGCCGTCACGCGTTCGCCGACGAACCGGGCAGGTACACCGGTGACGCCTGAGACGGTCGGCGATCTCGCCGAGCGCCTCGGCGCCGCCGGGTACCTCACCGACGACGCGCTGGCCACCGCCCTGTTCCTCGCGGTCCGGATGCGGCAGCCGATCCTGCTGGAGGGCGAGCCCGGTGTCGGCAAGACGCAGGCGGCCAAGTCGCTGGCGGCGGCCATGGACACGCCGCTGATCCGGTTGCAGTGCTACGAGGGACTGTCCTCTTCGGACGCGCTGTACGAGTGGAACTACCCGCGCCAGCTGCTCGGGATCCGGCTGGCCGAGTCACGGGGCGAGTCGCTGGCGGAGGCCGACCTCTTCGCCGACGACTACCTGCTGGCGCGGCCGCTGCTGGCGGCGATCACGCACCCCGGCCCGCGCCCGGCGGTGCTGCTGATCGACGAGGTCGACCGCGCCGACGACGAGTTCGAGGCGTTCCTGCTCGAACTGCTGGCCGAGTCAGCGGTGACGATCCCGGAGCTGGGGACCCGGCGCGCGGTGGTGCCGCCGGTGGTCGTGCTGACCTCCAACCGGACCCGCGAACTGCACGACGCCCTCAAGCGGCGGTGCCTGTACCACTGGATCGCGCACCCGGAGGTGGCGCAGGTGGCGGCCGTCATCCGGTTGCGGGTGCCGGGCGTGGCGGACTGGCTCGCCTCGCGTGTGGCGCGGGCGGTGGGGCGGATGCGCGGGTTCGGGCTGTACAAGCCGCCGGGGGTCGCGGAGGCGATCTCGTGGGCCTCGGCGCTGCGGGTGCTCGGTGTGCCGGTGGTCGACGGCCCGGCGGTGGAGCGGACGCTGAGCGCGGTGCTCAAGTACGAAGAGGACCGCGCGGTGGCAGTGGAGCGGCTGGCGGAGGTGGTTGGTGAGTGAGGCTGCCGGGCTGGGCCGCGGTGGTGCGGAGGTTCGGCGTGGTGTTGAGGTGCGAGGAGGACTGCGGGGGCGTTCTCGGTGCCGGTGCGGCGGCCATTTCCAGCGGGTGCGGTGGTGGATCGGCTGGTGGAGGTGGTTGGTGAGTCAGCCTGGCGGTCTGGCCCGCGTGGGGCGTTCTCCTCGGTGCCGGTGCGGCGGCCACATCCAGCGGGCGCGGTAGTGGAGCGGCCGGTGGAGGTGGTCAGGGAGTGAGCCCGCCGGCCCCGCGGTGGCGCGTCTCGTGGAGGTGGTCGGTGAGTGAGCCCGCCGGTGGTGCCGCGTGAGTGACCTGGCGGAGCTGGCGGCGCGGCTGTGCGAGCGGTTGCGGTCGGCAGGCCTGGCGGTCGGCGCGGATCGGGCCGCCCGCTTCGCCCGGGCGGTGATGCTCGTGTCGCCGCAGCGCACGCGCGAGCTGTACCTGTGCGCGCTGGCAACCCTCACCTCGTCCCCGGCCGACGAGCAAATCCTGGCCCGGGTGTTCGCCACCGTCTTCCCCCTGCCCGAGGCCGGCGCCGGCGGGGCCTTCAGCGCTGGGGAATCGACGGGGCCGTCGCGGGAGGTGCGGGCGCCCACCGCGGGCAGCGCGGTGGACCGGCTGGCGACCCGCGACTTCGGCACGCTCGAACCCGCGGAGCTGGCGCAGCTGCGGGCCGCGATGAGCGAGTTCCGGCTGGCGACCCCGCTGCGGCGGTCGCGGCGGAAGCGGGTTTCGCCCGGCGGGCGGCGCGCCGACCTGCGGGAGACGTTGCGCGTGGCGCGCCGCACCGGGGGCGAGCCGGTCCGGTTGCGGCGCTGGGTGTCGCGCGAGAAGCCGCGGAAGCTGGTCGTGCTGTGCGACATCTCGGGGTCGATGGAGCCCTACGCGCAGGCCTTGCTGCAGCTGCTGGTGTGCGCCGCGGGTGGCGCGCGGGCCGAGGTGTTCACGTTCGCGACCCGTCTCACGCGGCTGACCCGGGTGCTGCAGCGGACGCCCTCGGCGGCGCTGGCCGACGCCGGGCGGGAGGCGCCGGACTGGTCGGGCGGCACGAAGATCGGTGATTCACTCGGCGAGTTCCTGGATACCCATGGCGTGCGCGGGATGGCGCGCGGAGCGGTGGTGGTCGTCCTGTCCGACGGATGGGAGACCGGCAGCCCCGAGCGGCTGGGCCGCGAAATGGCCCGGTTGTCGCGGCTCGCGTACCGGATCGTGTGGGCCAACCCGCGCACGGCCAGCCCGCGGTTCCGGCCGTCGACCGGCGGGATGGCGGCGGCGTGGCCGTACTGCGACGCCGTCGTCAGCGCCCACCGGCTGGATGCGATCGAAGATCTGCTGACCGCCATCGGCGGTTACTCCGGGCGGGATTAGGGTAGCCTAAGCGCAGACGCTGAACGGGAGTGAGGAGCGGCGTATGGCAGGCAAGTCCCGGCCGGCGGTCCGGCTGCGGGTGCTGCGCACCCAGCGGCTGACACCGCACATGATCCGCATCGTCGCCGGTGGGCCAGGGCTGGCCGACTTCCAGCCGAACGAGTTCGCCGACGCGTATGTGAAGATGCTGTTCCCGCAGGAGGGTGTGGAGTACCCGACGCCGTTCGACATGGGCGTCATCCGCGCCGAGATGCCACGCGAGCAGTGGCCGGTGATGCGGACCTACACCGTGCGCTACTACGACCCGCGCGCCGGCGAGCTGGCGCTGGACTTCGTGCACCACGGCGACCAGGGGCTCGGCGGCCCGTGGGCGGCGGCCGCCCAGCCGGGGGACGAGCTGCTGCTGGCCGGCCCCGGTGGCGCCTACGCCCCCGGCGAGGAGGCCGACTGGCACCTGCTGGTCGGCGACGAGAGCGCCCTGCCCGCGATCGCGGTGGCGCTGGAGATGATGCCGGCCGGCGTGCCGGTGCGGGTGTTCGTCGAGGTGGCGGACCCGGCGGAGGAACAGCCACTCGCCACCAAGGGGGACGCGCAGATCCAGTGGCTGCACCGTTCCGCCGGGGACGACCTGGTGGCCGCCGTGCGCGCGCTGGAGTTCCTGCCGGGCACGGTGCAGGCCTTCGTCCACGGCGAGGCCGGTTTCGTCCGGGAGCTGCGCCGGTACCTGCTCGGCGAGCGCGGGATGCGCAAGGACCTGCTGTCGATCTCGGGCTACTGGCGCCGGGGCAAGACGGACGAGGAGTGGCGGGCGGAGAAGGCCGCGGAGCGCGCCGCCGAGGAGGCCGCCGGCCGTTCGTGACGGTCAGCGGCGGGCGCTGGTGGCGGGCTGCACCGGCCGTTCGTGGCGAATTGCGGCGGCCGCTCGTGACGGCCTGCGGCGGCCGTTCGTGGAGGGCTGTGATGGCTGCTCGTGATGGGCTGCGCCGACCGTTCGTGAGGGGCTGCGCCCGGCGCTTGTGGCGAGCTGTGCCGACCGTTCGCGATGGCTGTGCCTGCCGTTCGTGGCGGATAGCGCCGGCCGCTTGTGGCGGGGTTGCGGCGGCTGCTTGTGGCGGGCTGCGCTTGCCGTTCGTGATGGCTGTGCCTGCCGTTCATGGCGGGCTGCGCCTGCCGCTAGTGGCGGGGCTGCGGCGGCCGCTCGTGACGGGCTGCGCGGGCCGGTTACGCCGGGTGGTTGCGAGGCCGGCCGGCCCGTCGGCTATTCTCTCTTCCGGCGCCGGAACCCGGCGCCACACGCGGACGTAGCGCAGCTGGTAGCGCATCACCTTGCCAAGGTGAGGGTCGCGGGTTCGAATCCCGTCGTCCGCTCCACGCGCGATTAGCTCAGCGGGAGAGCGCTACCTTGACACGGTAGAGGTCACTGGTTCAATCCCAGTATCGCGCACCACAGTCCCTTGTGGACATCGGCTTTCCGGGAACGGCTGCCACGCTTGAGCGCGGCAGCCGTTCTCGTTTCGGGGGGCACGGACGCCGCGGTGAAGCGCACCGGCAGCCCTGCCGGGTCCTCGGCGCGGGAAGCAGTGGGACTTTCTCCGACGCCATCGCCAGGGTCACCCTGTGCAGCCGGCACAGAGCCGTGCCCACCGCGATTCGATCATCTGTCCGGTCCGGCGGGCCGGAAGCGTGTGCGGCCCGGTCACTGCAGGCCCACGGCCTCGCCGGTGCCAGGCGCTGCCGGGCCGCGTCACTTCGGCGCCGAAACCGTCCTGAAGCCGCGGTGAAACCGGCCGCCCGCACGCTGCGGTCATGGAACAGGACGAACTCACCTCGCTGCCCACCGCCCGTGCCACCGGCTGCCCCTTCGATCCGCCCGCCGAACTGGGCGAGATCCGGGCGCGGCGGCCCCTCGTGCGCATGTCATACCCCGACGGGCACCGCGGCTGGCTGGTCACCGGCCACGCCCAGGCCCGCGCCGTGCTCGGCGACTCGCGGTTCACCTCGCGGTACGAGCTCATGCACTACCCGCTGCCCGGCCTGGACGGCGACATCCCGCCGGCACCGGTCGGCGATCTCACCGGCATCGACGCGCCCGAGCACACCCGCTACCGCAAGCTGCTCGCCGGGAAGTTCACCGTCCGCCGGATGCGTCAGCTCACCGACCGGGTCGAAGAAGTCACCGCCGAGCACCTGGATGCCATGGCACAGCACGGGCCCTCAGTGGACCTGGTCCAGGCCTACGCGCGCCCAGTGCCCGCAGTGATGATCTGCGAGCTGCTCGGCGTGCCCTACGCCGACCGCGAGTTCTTCCACACCCAGGTGACGGCGCTGATGGCCCCGAAGAGCACGCCGGAGGAGCAGTTCGCCGCGTACGGCGCGCTGCAGGACTACCTGCGTGACCTGGTGCGGGACAAGCGCACCGAGCCCACCGACGACGTGCTCGGCGACCTCACCACGACTGACCTGAGCGACGAGGAACTGTCCGGCATCGGCACGTTCCTGCTGGGCGCCGGCCTGGACACCACTGCCAACATGATCGCGCTGGGCGCCTTCGCGCTGCTGCGCCACCCGGACCAGCTCGCCGTGCTCCGCGACGACCCGGCCCTGGCGGACAGCGCGGTCGAAGAGCTGCTCCGTTACCTGACCATCGCCCACACCGGTGTCCGCGCCGCGCTGGAGGACGTCGAGCTGGACGGCCAGGTGATCCGGGCCGGCGAGACGGTGACCATCGCCGCGAACGCCGCCAACCGCGACCCGGAGCGGTTCCCGGAGCCGGACACGCTCGACCTGCGCCGGCATGCCGCCGGGCACTTGGCTTTCGGCCACGGCATCCACCAGTGCCTGGGACAGCAGCTGGCCCGCGTCGAAATGCGCGTCGCCATCCCCGCGCTCTTCGCCCGCTTCCCGACGCTGCGCCTGGCCGTCCCGGCCGACGAGGTGCCGCTGCGGCACGACATGAACATCTACGGCGTGCACCGGCTGCCGGTCAGCTGGGATTGATCAGTGGCACAGTGACGGATGCGTAGCCGAGTGGGCGCCAGGTATTCAGCGCGAGCGTGGTGGTGTTGAGCTCGAGGGTGGCGTTTCCATGGGCACGGCGCTGGCGAGCATCGTCGCGGGCGGGCGGGGTGTTTCATCGGCCTCCTCAGAAGACAGTGCCCGCGTCCTGGGCGACGATCTCGTCCAGGGCTCGTTCGGCGACGGCGGCGATGGTCATGGACGGGTTGCACGCCGCGGTGTTGCCCGGCATCAGGGCGCCGTCGAGCACGTAGAGTCCGCGGTGGCCCATCACGCGGCCGGCGAGGTCGCAGACCGTGCCCATCGACGCGCCACCGAGGGGGTGCCACGTGCTCGGCACGAGCGTCGTGGTGTTGAGCTTGACCGCGGTGGCTCCGCCGATGTCGGTGATCCGCTCGTGGATGCGCTGCGCCACCTTGGCGTCCGCGTGGCCCGGCCACTGCAGCACCGCGTCGTCCTTGGCCGGGTCGTAGACGAAGTGGCCGCGCCCCGCGCTCACGCCATAACCGACGAGCATCGTGGTGCGCAGGTTCGGCAGCGGCGGGATGGACGCCTGGATGACCGTGTTGGCCAGTGCCGGGTCGTCCCACTCCTTGCTGCCGTAGATGACCGGACCGCCCTGCGGGGAGCCGAAGTCGTCGGCGAGGCTGGTCCACGTGTAGATCTGGTCGCCGTTGGAGCCCCAGTTGGTGCCGAGGCCGTCCGGCAGGTCCGGGATCCCGCCGGTGGCCCCCGCGCGCATCAGCAGCTTGGTGGTGTTCGCCGTGCCGGCCGCCATCACGAGCGCGTTCGCGGTGAGGACCTTCTTCTCGAGCACCACGCCGCCCGTGTTGATCCGGTCGACGTGGATCAGCCAGCGCCCGTCGGGAGCCATCGCCACATCTGTGACGTTGTGCAGGGTCGCGACGGTGCAGCGGCCGGTGGCCTCGGCCGCCGCGAGGTAGGTGACGTCGACCGAGTGCTTGCCGCCATTGTTGACGCCGAACGCGCAGTCGCCGTTGGTGTAGGACGGTTTCATCTCGCCCTTCAGCTCGCGGAGGGCGTAGCTCCAGTCGATCGGCATCGGGATCTTCTCGACCGAGTGGCCCGCCACCCGGGCGTTGCGGGCGAAGATCCGCGCCGCCGCGTAGGTCGGGCTGGCGATCAGCTCGTCCGGTGCGGTGGCGATGCGCAGCATGCTCGCCACCCGCGGGTAGTACACCTGGGCCATGCGCGCGTAGTCGAGCTGCTCGGGGAAGTTGGCGTTGAACACCTCCTCCGTCGGCTGGAGCGTCATGCCCTGGTAGACCAGTGATCCACCGCCGACGCCGGCCGCGCACATGATGTCCATGCCGTTGCCCGGCACGCGTTCCAGCAGTCCGGTGTAGCGCTCGAACGGGAACGACACGAGCCCGAACAGGTTGGGCTCGGAGCCGAGCCAGAAGATCCGCTTGTCCGGCGCGGTCGGGTGGGGGAAGGTCTCGGCGTTCGGTCCGGTTGGCCAGCGGATGCCGCGTTCGAGGACGTGCACGGGCACCCCGGCCTGCGCCAGCCGCAGGGCGGTCACGCCGCCGCCGAAGCCGGAGCCGATGACCACCACCCGGTGCTCCTCGCGGGTGACCGGCACGCGGCTCGCGGACGCGGCGCTCGGCAGGAGGGTCAGGCCCGTGGCGGCGGCCGCCCCCTTGATCACGGTGCGGCGGCTCAGAGCGGGCATGGGTCCTCCGTTGCGGTCGGTGCGGGTTCGGTGACGGGCGGGAGTTTAGGGAGGTGAACCGAGACATGGAACGATTTGCGGATCTCACTACTCGCCAGTAGCATCCGGCTGATGCGAGGTCGCCGGAGTTGAGCCCGCACCGCAGCGACGCCCTGCGCAACCGCGAGACGATCCTGCGCGTGGCCGACGAGGCGTTCGCGGAGGGCGTGGACGTCGTCCCGCTCGCGGAGATCGCCCGCCGGGCGCGCCTGGGCCGCGCGACGGTCTACCGGCACTTCCCCGACCGCCGCGCGCTCGGCTTGGCGGTCGCGGCGCAGCAACTGCGGGCGCTGCGCCGGATGGTGAAGCAGCAGGAGGCCGCGCCCCGTCCGTTCCGCGAACTGCTGGCGATGGTGCTGGCCATGCAGGTGTCCCGGCGTCCGCTGGTCCGCCTGTTCCGGGAGCTGCCGGTGCGCTACCAGCAGCAGAAGGCGGACGCGTTGATCACGATCCTGACCCCGGCTTTCCGGCGCGCGCAAGCCGATGGGCAGCTGCGCGCGGACGTGCAGCCGACGGACCTGTTGCTGGTGTTCGAAATGGTGGAAGCGGCGGTCGCGGCGGGATCGGCCGCTGTGCACGGGGACGGCGCCGTGCGGCGGGTGGTGGATGTCGTGCTGGATGGGTTCTTCGCGGTGGCGCCGGTGCGTTGAGCGGCGCAGGTCGCACGCCGTTGCCAAGATCGCCGGTGCGGCACGGAATGATCGTGGACTGCTGCGAGGCCATGGTCTTCCTTCTGTCCTTTGTGGCTTCGGTTCCGCTGATCAGTTTAGGAGGGCGCAAACCGTCGCACATCTACCGAAAGACAGATCTTTGCGGCTCTTACCGCACCACGCCGCGCACCCCTTCCGGCCACTCCAGCGGCACTCCGAGCTTCGCCAGGCGGGCCTGGAAGTCCGCCAGCAGACCGGGCTGCGCGCGCACCGCCCGCGGAGGCACTCCGTTCTCCAGCGCGAACGCCGCCAGCGCCCCGGCCGCCTCGCCGGTGTTCCACTCCACCGGGTGCAGCCGGTAGCACCCGTTCGTCACGTGCGTCACCCCGAGGCACTTTCCACCCGCCAGGAGGTTTTCCACCCGCACCGGCAGCAGCGCGCCGAGCGGGATCTGGAACGGGTGGCAGGCGATGTCGAGGTACCCGCGGCCCCCGGTGCTCGGGTGCAGGTCGATCCGGTAGCAACCGATCCCCACGCTGTCGGCGAACTGCTCGGCCTGCCCGATCCCGGCACGCGCCTCCACGCCGACGTGCTGCTCCAGCACCGTGAACTCGGCCCGGATGCGGCGGCTCTCCCGGACGTACGGGGCGAGCGCCAACCCATCCGCGGTGCCCAGCGGCTCCCCGGCCAGGCGCAGCCCGGGATACCCCGCCTCGGTCTGCAGCCAGTGCACGAACGACAACGTCAGCGACCGCGCCTGCGCCAGCCGCGCCGCCCGCTCCTCCGGCGCCACCCCGGTCACCGGCGCCAGCCAGTAGTCGATCTGCGGCCAGTTCACCAGCGTCACGTCCGGCCGCGGCGGGTCCCACAACCGTCCACTCCGGATCCGCCGGAACCGCCACAGGTCCTGTCCCTCGCCGAACAACGGGCGGCTCAACGGCTCGCCCGTCTCCGGCTCCTGCGTTGCCCACCCCAGCTGCGGGCCGGGCCAGAACGGCGCCCGGTAACCGCGCCAGAAGTCGTAGTCGTCGGGGCGCGGCACGACGTGCGAGCCGTCCGGGTCCCACTCCAGCGCGGCGCACCAGGTGAGCGCCTGCTGGTCGAACGGATCGGCCGGCCCGTCCAGCGCGTGCGGCTCGCCCGTCTCGTCCGCGCTCTCCGACCCGAGCACGTGCTCACACCCCGCCAGCGGCAGGACATCGCCCTCTTCGGTCGCGTCGATCACGTACGACGCGCTCAGCGACACCACACCCTCCGGCGACGCGAACTCCACCGCGTCCACCCGGTCGCCCGTCGTCACCGCGCCGACCGGCGTGTGGTGGCACCGGATCTCCAGGTTCCCCGCGCGCACCAGCGGCGCGAGCAGCTCGTCCAGCACCTCGCCCACGACCACCGGCTCCGCGCACAGCGCGCTCACCCAGCCCTCGCCCGGGTTCAGCTCCCGCACCGCGCGCGCCTCGGCGCCCAGCCGGGGGTCCGCCCGGTACCGGTCCCGCACCCGGGACCGCATCAGCCGGTACGACTGGGTGGCCCCGAACGTCTCCACCCACGCGTTCTCGTCAGGCGGCACCGCCTGCGTGGTCAGCTGGCCGCCGAGCCGCCCGGTCGCCTCGGTCAGCACCACCCGCCTGCCGAGCATCGCCGCCGCCAGGGCCGCGGCCACCCCGCCGCAACCGCCACCGACGACCAGCACCTCGCAGTCGGAACGCATTGCCCTCCCTCTCACTTCACGCCCGTCTGGGCGAGGCTTTCGGTGATCTGCCGCCGCGCCACCAGGTAGGCGATCACCAGCGGCACGGTCGAGATCGCCGTCGCCGCCATCTGCGGCCCCCACAACGGGTTTCCGCTGGTGTCGGTGAGCGCGGTCAGCGCGAGCGGCACCGTGTACAGCTCGCTGCGGTTGACGAACACCAGTGGTTCCAGGAACGAGTTCCAGCTGTACAGGAACGCGATGATGCCGATCGTGCCGAGCATCGGGCGGGTCAGCGGCAGGATCAGGTGCCAGAGGATCCGCGCCCGGCCCATCCCGTCGATCATCGCCGCCTCCTCCAGCTCGACCGGGACCGACTGGATGAACTGGCGCATCAGGAAGATCCCGGTCACCCCGGTCGCGCCGAACACCGGCAGCGCCAGCAGCGGCACGTGCGTGTCGGCCAGCCCGAGGTCCTTCATCAGGGTGAAGTTCGGGATCAGCGTGACCTCGACCGGCAGCATCAGCGCGCTCAGGAACAGGAAGAAGATCACGTTGCGGCCGGGGAAGCGCAGCCGCGCGAAGGCGTAGCCGGACAGCAGCGACAGCGCGCACGTGAACAACGCGACCAGCACGGCGATGTACAGGCTGTTGTAGATCTGCCGGGCGAACGGCTGGAACGCGAAGACGTCCCGGATGTTGTCCAGCGTGATGTCGCGAGGGATGAGCTGCGGCGGCGACGCGAGCACGTCCCCGGGCGGCTTCAGCGCGCTGGTGATCATCCACAGGAACGGGAACACCAGCGGCACGCACAGCACCACGAGGAAGGCGTACCGCAGTACCCGGCTACTCACTGTGCACCCACTTCCTGCGCGCCCACCACTGCGCCGCCACCAGGAGCAGCGTCAGTCCGAAGAGGACGACGGCGATCGCGCTCGCGTAACCGGTCCGGAACAGCTGGAACGCCTGCTCGTACAGGTAGTAGGCGAGCACCGACGTCGCGTGCGCCGGCCCGCCGTGCGTCATCAGCTGGATGTAGTCGAACACCTGGAACGACCCGATGAACGTGATCAGCACGACCACCAGCGTGGTGGGCGCGATCAGCGGCACCACGATGTGCCTGGTCACCCGCCACTCGCTCGCGCCGTCCAGCCGTGCCGCCTCCAAGGTCTCCGACGGCATGTTGCGCAGGGCGGCGAGGAAGATCACGGCCTTCAGCCCGACCGTCTTCAGCGCCGCCACCACGGTCACCGCCACCAGCGACGGCTGGGCCTCGAACAGCCAGTTCGGGCCGGTGATGCCGAAGACCGAGAGGAACTCGTTGACCCCGCCGCCCTTGCCCTGCAACAGGAACCGCCACACCAGCGCCCACGCCGCCTGCGAGGTGATGACGGACAGGAAGGCGAGCGTGAGGAACACCTCGGCTCCCGGCGGGCGCCGGTGGAGCACGAGCGCGAGGCCGAGCGACAACCCCACGTTGATCACCACGAGCCCGAGCGCGAACACCCCGGTGACCGCCAGCGAGTGCCAGAACGTGGCGTCCCCGGTGAGCAGTTCCCGGTAGTTCTCCCAGCCTGCTGGTTTCGACACGCCCGAACGCAGGTCCGTGTGGGTGAACGACAGGACCACGACGGACACCAGCGGGACCAGCACGAACAGCGTGAACCCGATCATCTGCGGGGTGATGAGCAGGTAACCGGTCAGCGTCTCGCGGACGCGTCGCCGTGCGACCACGATCCCTCCCTAACTCTTCTCGCGCAGCAGCGGGCCGACCTCGCCGCACAGCTCGGACAGCGCCTGAGGCACGTTCGCGCCTGGTGACCACAGCTCGTCGAACACCGGCTGCGCCGCGGTCTTGATCTCCGGCCACGTCGGCGGGTACTGGAACGCCTGCCCCTCGGTGATGCCGGGCACGAGGATGCTCGTGATCGCGTCCGGCGGCAGTGCGCTCCCGGCGTAGACCTGCGTGGCGTCGGCGAGCACGGACTGGCGCGGCGGCGGGAAGAACCGGGCGAGCTCACGCATCGAGCGTTCGCTGGTGAGGAACTTGAGGAACTCGATCGCCAGGTCCCGGTGCGGCGCCTGCTGGAACACCACCAGCCCGGCCTGCCCGGTCACCTGTGGCTGACCACCGGGGCCGGCGGGGAGCGGGGCGAAGCCGTACTGGAACTTCGCGCCCTTCAGCTGGGACAGCCGGGAGAGCTGGGTGATCGTCAGTGCCGCGTTCCCGGCGTAGAAGTCCGCCTGCGCGCCGGGCGGCACCGCAGTGCTGTCGGTGAACGCCATGCGGTGCAGGGTGTCGATGGCCCGCACGGCTTCCGGCGAGTCCATTGTGCACTGATCGCCCGAAGAGAAGCGCGCGCCGTAAGCCCGTAGCAGCGGGTCCAGCGTCGGCCACGACACCGGCAGCGGCCCGTACAAGCTGCCTTCGTTGCTCTGGAACACATAGCTGCCGCCCGGCAACGTCGGCTGCAGCTCGCGCGCGAGGGCGGCCAGCCGGTCCCACGTCCACTCGCCACGCGCGGCCAGCTCGGCGGGTTCGGGCAGACCTGCGCGGGCGAAGAAGTCCCGGTTGTAGACCACGAAGAACGGGCTGGTGGAGAACGGCACCCCGTACACCGCGTCGCCGTTCCGCCAGTTCGTGAACGCGCTCGGCACGAAGTCGCCCAGCCGGTAGGCGGGGTCGGCGCGCAGGGCGGGCCCGACGTCGGCGAGCACCTCGGTGGCGGCCATGCCGACCGCGTCCGGCGCGCCGAGCCAGCCCAGGTCCGGCGGGTCGCCACCGGCCAGCCGGACGGACACCTTCGTCGTGTAGTCGGCCTGCGGCACCGTCTGGATCCGCACCGGCGTACCGCCGTGCTGGGCCGAGAACTCCCCGGCGAGCCGGTTGAGCAGGCCGAGCTGCTCCTGGTTGGACGTCCAGACCGTCATGGTGACGGTGTCGGCGCCGGCTCGGTCGCCGATCCCGCAGGCCGCGGTCAACGCGACCGCGGACACGGCGAACAGGCGCCCCCATCGCTTTCTCATGCAACCTCTCCGTTGGGGTCGGCAGTGTCAGGCGCGGGTGAGCGTGGTCCCCTCGCGCTGCGGGCAGTCGACGGTGCTGATCGCAGTGCCGCCACCGTCCAGCGCGGCGAGCAGTTGTTCGAGCGCGCGGCGGCCGACCAGCCGGCCGGGGATGCCGTAGCCGGACCAGAAGTCGTCTTCGCTCTCCTCGGAGATCCCGGCGACCGCGATCGGCAGGTCCGCGGCCACCGCGCGCACCGCCTCGGCGTAGCCGACGTTCTCCGCGACCACGACGGTGACCCCGCTTTCGCGCAGTTCCCGCACGAAGGCGGGGGAGATCTCGTCGAGCTTCGGGAAGGACTCCGACACCGTGAGGTCGCCGTCGCGCAGTCCGGCGAGCCGGTCGGCGGTGGCGGGCAGACCGAAATTCGCGCCCACGTAAAGGATTTCCCGGTGCCCGAGCGCGGCGATCCGGCCGGCCAGCACCCGCCCCGCGCCCCGGTAGTCCGGCGACACGTTGGGCACCTCGCGCCCGTCGTCGAGGAACCGCCGCCCGATGAACACGAACGGGTACTCCTCGGCGACCAGCTGCTCCAGGTCGGCGGGGATCTCGTCCCGCCCGAGCAGCACGGCGCCGTCCACCAGGCGGAGCTTGTTCTCGCCGCCGGCGTAGATGCTGCGCACCGGCCCGGACATCGCGGCGCTGGTGAACAGCAGCAGGTCGTTCCCGGACTCCTCGGCGGCTTCCTCGATGCCCAGCAGGAACGGGTGGTAGAGGCTGCGCTGCGCGGTGCCGAACACGCGCTCGTAGGTGAAGATCCCGAGCAGCTGGCTGCGCCCCTTGGCCAGGCGCCGCGCGAGCGGATCGGCGCGGTAGCCCATCTCCCTGGCGATGGCGAGCACCCGCTGCCGGGTCTCCTCCGGGATCGTCGTCGCCTTGTCGCGCAGGATCAGCGACACCGCCGCCTGGGTGACCCCGGCGCGGCGCGCGATGTCCGCCTGTGAGACACGGCGTGGCCTGCCTTGGCCAGTTATGCGCATAACTAAACGATGTCAGCCGCAGATCTGGTCTGTCAAGCCCGGCTGGAGTAGAACGAGATCATGGCGACGGAGCTGAAGGTGGACACCGACCCCGCCGAGGTGGGGTTCGACGCGCGGCGGCTGGACCGGATCGACGGGCACTTCGCCAGGTACGTCGACGACGGGTTGCTCCCCGGGTACCTGGCCGTGGTCGCGCGGCGGGGCAAGATCGCCTACGTCGCCCGGCGCGGGCACCGGGACGTCGAAGCGGGCCTTCCGGTCGAAGTGGACACCCGCTGGCGCATCTTCTCGATGACCAAGCCGGTCACGTCCGTCGCCGCGATGGTGCTCTACGAGGAGGGCGCCTTCGAACTCACCGATCCGATCGCCCGCTGGCTGCCCGAGTTCGCCGAGCCGCGGGTGTACGTCAAGGGCTCCGCGCTCAAACCTTTCACCGAACCGGCCACCGAGCCGATCCGCGTGTGGCACCTGCTCACCCACACCGCCGGGCTCACCTACGGCTTCCACCACGCGCACCCGGTCGACGCGATCTACCGCGCCAACGGCTTCGAGTGGGGGACCCCGCCCGGCGCCGACCTGGCCGAGTGCACGCGGCGGTGGGCTGAGCTGCCGCTGGTCTTCCAGCCCGGTGCGGAGTGGAACTACTCGGTCGCCACCGACGTCCTCGGCCGGCTCGTCGAGGTGGTGTCCGGGCAGCCGCTCGACGAGTTCTTCGCACAGCGCGTCTTCGAGCCCCTCGGCATGGGCAACACCGGTTTCGCCACCGATTCCACGGACAAGTTCGCCGCGCTGTACGTGCCGGATCCCGGTACCGGCAAGGCTGTCCGCAACGACTCGTTCGGGCGGTCCGGGCTGGAGAAGGCCGCCTGTCTGTCGGGCGGTGGCGGGCTCGTGTCCACGGCCGCCGACTACCACCGGTTCACCCAGTTCCTGCTGAACCGCGGTGAACTCGACGGCGTCCGGCTGCTCGGCCCGCGCACCGTCGACCTGATGACGAGCAACCACCTGCCCGGCGGTGTGGACCTGGAGGCCTACGGCAGGCCGCTGTTCGCCGAAATGCCGTTCCACGGCTTCGGGTTCGGGCTCGGGTTCTCCGTCCTGACCGACCGGGTGAAGGCGAAAACCCTGTCCAGCGAGGGCGAGTTCGCCTGGGGCGGCGCGGCGAGCACCGCGTTCTGGGTCGATCCGGCCGCGGAGATCACCGCGTTGTTCTTCACGCAGCTGCTGCCGTCCAGCACCCACCCGATCCGGCAGCACCTGCGGCAGCTGGTGTATCAGGCGGTCGTCGACTGACGGTGCAGCCGCCGCAGCGCCAGCGCGAGCTGCAGGCGCAGGCGACCGGACGGATCGTGCACCGACCAGCCCAGCAGGGTTTCCGCGTGGGCCAGCCGGTCCTGCAACGTCGAGTGGTGCACGGTGAGTGCGGCGGCCGCCGCGCGCAGGCTGGCGCTGGTGGCCACGGCGTCGAGCGTGGCGAGCATCCACGGCGCCGAGGCGGCCGCACGCTCCAGGGACCGCACGTCCGGCACCGGTTCGCTACCTGGCCCGACCGCCTCGGCGAGCACCGCCAGCCCGCCCAGTTCGTCCGCGCGGACCACCCGCGGCCCCGGGTCCTCGGTGGTGCCCTCGGCGGTGAACCGCACCGCCGTCCTGGCCGCGGCCAGTGACGACGGCAGGTCGAGCACGGGCACCAGGGGACCGATGCCCGCGCGCGCCCCGGCAGGCGGAGTGATCATCACCCCGGCCGTGCCGTCCGCGTAGGCGATGGCTCGTGCGGTCGCCCCCAACCCCAGCCGCCGCGCCGCCTTCTCCCTGGCCTGCGGGGACGCGGTGCCGTCCAGCACGACCTCGACGGGCTCCGGCACCCGGTCCCGCTCCAGCACGAGCCGGATCGCGGCGGCAGCGCGTTCGAGGACCATCGCGTCCACCGCCGAGGGCGGGCCCGGCCGCTCCAGCCACAGCCCGTCCACACCGGGCCAAGCCGGATCGACCGGGGTGTCCAGGTCCGAGCGCCGCCCGTCGGCCGAGACCCGGACCCGCTTGCCGGGCACCTCCAGCCGGGCGGCGCAGCCGGCGAGGGTGGCCGCCCCGCGGACCAGCGCTTCCAGCCCGGCGTGCCCGTCGACGAGGCGGTCGAAGTAGGCGATCACCTTGACCGCGGCGCCCGCCTCCGGGTCGAGCGCGGCCAGCCGCCCTGCCAGCTCTCTCACCGGTCCATGGTGTCACTCGGCGAGGATCCGGCGCAGCCACCGCACCCGCGCGGCCTTCGCGGCACGGGAGATCTCCGCCTGCGGCGCAAACGAGTCGAACCCGTGGTAGCCGCCCGGCCACACGTGCAGCTCGGCCGACCCGCCCGCGAGCCAGATCCGCCGCGCGTAGTCGACGTCCTCGTCGCGGAAGGACTCCGCCGAGCCGACGTCGATGAACGCCGGCGGCAGCCCGGACAGGTCGGTGGCCCGCGCCGGGGCGGCGTAGGGGGAGACGTCCGGGCCGCCGCGCGCGGAGCCGAGCAGCGCCGTCCAGCCGGTGTCGTTCGACGTGCGGTCCCACACGCCGAGCCCCTTCATCTGGTGCGTCGACGGGGTCTCGTTGCGGTCGTCCAGCATGGGCGCGACCAGCAGCTGCCCCTTCAGCCGCGGACCGCCCCGGTCCCGGGCCATCAGGGCGACGGCCGCGCTCAGCCCACCGCCCGCGCTGCCCCCGGCCACGACCAGCCGGGACGGGTCGATGCCCAGCTCGGCGGCGTGCTCGCGGGTCCACAGCAGCCCGGCGTAGCAGTCCTCGACCGGCACCGGGTGCGGGTGCTCGGGCGCCAGCCGGTACTCCACCGACACCACGACCAGCCCGAGCTCCAGCGCCCAGGCCAGCGGCTCGTCGAGCCCGACGCGGTTGGTGCCCACGACCATGCCGCCACCGTGGATCCAGTAGATCGCGGGCGCGGGTGTGTGCAGCCCGGTGGGTCGGCCGACGACCACGGACACCTCGTCCGACACCCGACGGTCCACCAGCTCGATGCGGCCGTCCTGGCTCAGCTCGTCGTCGGAGAGCAGGCGTGCGCCCATGCCCTCGCGCATCGCGGGGATCATGTCCGGCAGGATCGCGGGCGGGACCTGCTCGGCGATGACGTCGAGCATGGCCGCGGCTTCGGGGTCGAACGCCGGTGGCGGGCCGTACGGGGCGCTGGTGGTCATCGGGCCTCCTGGTCACGACGGTGGGGAACACCATCCTGACCCGGCCGGCACGCGCCGGGTGGCGGGTGTTGCCCGCCACCCGGCGGGTGCCTAGCCCAGCTTGCCGATGATCTGCTCGCCGTAGGCGTGCAGCGTCTGTTCGCGCTGGTCGTGCATCAGGTACACGGCGAACTGGTCGACCCCCAGGGCGGCCAGTTCCTGCAGCCGCGCCACGTGCGCCCCCGCGGGGCCGGTCAGGCAGAACCGGTCGACGATCTCGTCCGGGACGAAGTCGGTCGACGGGTTGCCCGCCTTGCCGTGGTGGGCGTAGTCGTAGTCCTGCCGCTCGCGGATGTAGTCGGTCAGCTCGTGCGGCACCGGGCCGGACTCGCCGTAGCGGGCGACCAGGTCGGCGACGTGGTTGCCGACCATCCCGCCGAACCACCGCAGCTGGTCGCGCTGGTGCGGCAGGTCGTCCCCGACGTACGCGGGCGCCGCGACGCAGATCGTGATGCCTGCCGGGTCCCGCCCCGCCGCCCTGGCCGCCTCGCGGACCGAGCCGATGGTCCACTCCGCGATCGCCGGGTCGGCGCACTGCAGGATGAACCCGTCCGCGTGCTCACCGGCCAGCTGCAGCGCCTTCGGCCCGTAACCGGCCATCCACATCTCCAGCCGCCCGCCGCGCACCCACGGGATCCGCACCGGGGTGTCGCCGAGCACCACCTCCCTGCCCTCGGCCAGCTCCTTGATCGCGTGCATCGCGTCCCGGACCGTGGCCAATGTGGACGGTCGTTTGCCGATCACCCGGTGCGCCGAGTCGCCACGCCCGATCCCGCACACCGTGCGGTTGCCGAACATGTCGTTGAGCGTGGCGAACAACGACGCGAGCACCGACCAGTCCCGCGTGCCCGGGCTGGTGACCATCGGCCCGACCGTCATCGCCGAGGTGGCGGCCAGGATCTGCGAGTAGATGACGAACGGCTCCTGCCACAGCACCACGGAGTCGAACGTCCAGCCGTAGCCGAACCCGCAGTCCTCCGCCGCCTTCATCAGCCGGATCACCTCACGCGCGGGCGGATCCGTCTGCAGCACCACACCGAAGTCCATGACGGCTCCCTAGTTCAGGTACTGGCACAGGTCCCGGGACAGGAACTTCCCGTGCCCGGCGCTGCCGGAGAACCCGGACGGCGACACGATCACGCGGCCGCGGGAGAGCACGGTCTCGACCTTCCCGGTGATCTCGAAGCCCTCGTACGCCGAGTAGTCCACGTTCATGTGGTGCGTCTCGGCGGACAACGTCTGCTTCGCCGCCGGGTCGTAGACCACGATGTCGGCGTCCGAGCCGGGCGCGATCACGCCCTTGCGCGGGTACAGGCCGAACATGCGCGCCGGGGTGGTCGAGCACGCCTCCACCCAGCGGCCCAGCGAGATCTCGCCGGCCACCACGCCCTGGTGCAGCAGGTCCATCCGGTGCTCGACACCCGGCATGCCGTTGGGGATCTTCGAGAAGTCCCCGCGGCCGAGCTCCTTCTGGTCCTTGAAGCAGAACGGGCAGTGGTCGGTAGACACCACGCTCAGGTCGTTCGTGCGCAGCCCGCGCCACAGGTCGCCCTGGTGCCACTTCTCCCGCAGCGGCGGGGAAGCGACGTACTTCGCGCCCTCGAAGTCCGGCTTGGCCAGGTCCTCGATGGACAGGTACAGGTACTGCGGGCAGGTTTCGGCGAACACGTTCTGCCCGGTGTTCCGCGCTTCCGCGACGGCCGCAAGCGCTTGCGACGCCGACAGGTGCACGATGTAGAGCGGCGCACCGGTCACCTGCGCGAGCCGGATCGCCCGCGACGTCGCCTCGCCCTCCAGCTCCGGCGGCCGGGTCAGCCCGTGCTGCACCGGATCGCCCTTGCCCTCGGCGAGCGCCTGCGCGACCAGCTGGTCGATCGCGATGCCGTTCTCCGCGTGCATCATGATCGTGGCGCCGGTTTCGGTTGCCTGCTGCATCGCGCGCAGGATCTCGCCGTCGGTGGAGTAGAACACGCCCGGGTAGGCCATGAACATCTTGAAGCTGGACACCCCGGCGTCGATGCAGGTCTGCATCTCCTTGAGCGTGGTGTCGTTGACGTCGGACAGGATCATGTGGAACCCGTAGTCGACGGCGCAGTTCCCGTCGGCCTTCTCGTGCCACTTGTCCAGCGTCGGCTGCAGCGCGGAACCCTTGGGCTGCACCGCGAAGTCGATGATCGTGGTGGTGCCGCCCCAAGCCGCCGCGGTGGTGCCGGTCTCGAACGTGTCGTGCGAGAACGTGCCGCCGAACGGCATTTCCATGTGGGTGTGGGCGTCGATCCCGCCGGGCAGCACGTACTTCCCGGTCGCGTCGATCACCTCGTCGGCGGTGTCGAACAGCCCGGGCGCGGCGACCGCGGCGATCGTCTCGCCCTCGACGAGCACGTCCGCGCGGCTCGCCCCGGTGGTGGACAGCACGGTGCCGCCCTTGATCAGCGTGCGCATGCGTTCTCCCTCAGGGCGCCACGAGCGGGTCGTAGGAGTCCGGGCGGCGGTCCCGGTAGAACTGCCAGAGGTTGCGCACCTCGGACAGCTTGTCCATGTCCAGGTCCCGCACCACGACCTCGTCCTCGGTGTCCGATGCGGCGTCGCCGACCAGCTCGCCGCGCGGGTCGACGAAGTAGGTCTGGCCGTAGAAGTCGTTGTCGCCCAGCGGTTCCACGCCGACCCGGTTGATCGCGCCGACGTAGTACTCGTTCGCCACGGCCGCGGCGGGCTGCTCCAGCCGCCACAGGTACTGCGACAGGCCGCGGCTGGTCGCCGACGGGTTGAACACGATCTTCGCCCCGGCCAGGCCCAGCGCGCGCCAGCCCTCCGGGAAGTGCCGGTCGTAGCAGATGTAGACACCGATGCGGCCGACCGCGGTGTCGAACACCGGGTAGCCGGTGTTGCCGGGCCTGAAGTAGAACTTCTCCCAGAAGCCCTTGACCTGCGGGATGTGGTTCTTCCGGTACTTGCCCAGGTACTTGCCGTCGGCGTCGATCACGGCTGCGGTGTTGTAGTAGACGCCGGCCTGCTCCTCCTCGTACATCGGCGCCACGATCACGATGCCGTGCCGCTCGGCGACCTCCTGCAGCAGCTTCGTCGTGGGGCCGTCCGGGATGCCCTCGGTGTAGGAGTAGTAGTCGGCGTCCTGCACCTGGCAGAAGTACGGACCGTAGAACAGTTCCTGCAGGCACACGACCTGCGCGCCCTGCGAGGCGGCGGTGCCGATCGCGTCGACCGCGCCGGCGATCATCGAGTCCTTGTCACCCGTCCACCGCTGCTGTACCAACGCGGCTCGGACCAGATTGCTCACGGGTTTCCTCCTTCGGTTGACGGTGCGCCCAGGACAGCGCGAGGTAGACGACGAAGGCGCCGGCCAGACCGGCGACCCAGCTGTAGTCGTAGACGGGCTTGAGGAACGGGATCAGCCCGTCGGCGGGGAACGGCCCCTGCGAACTCGGCGCGGTGTAGGCGCCGCCGACCGCGAGCACCCCGCCGACGGCCGTGGCCACCAGCGCGCGCCAGTTCCAGCCGGCGCGGAACCAGTACCGCCCGCCCTCGGCGTAGAGCCCGGCCAGGTCCAGGTTGGTGCGCTTGACCACCCAGTACCCGGCCACCAGCACCCCGGCGACCGCGCCGAGCACGCCGCCGTAGAAGCCCAGCCAGGCGAAGATGTAGATGTCGGGGTCGGAGTAGAGCTTCCACGGCATGATCACCACGCCGATCACGCCGGTGATCAGGCCGCCGACGGCGAAGGTGATCCGCTTGGGGAAGGCGTTGGAGAAGTCGTAGGACGGGCTGACCACGTTCGCCGCGAGGTTCGCCGAGATCGTGGCGAGCACCAGCGCGATCAGCGCCACCACCACCAGCGCCGGGCTGGAGAACCGGTCGGCCAGCTGCGCCGGGTCCCAGATCGCCTCGCCGTAGAGCACCTGGCCGCCGGAGGTGGTCAGGATCGCCACGATCGCGATGAACGTCATCGTGGTCGGCAGGCCGAGCACCTGGCCGCGGGCCTGTTTGCGCTGGCTGCCGCCGAAGCGGGTGAAGTCCGGCATGTTCAGCGACAGCGTCGACCAGAACGCGATCATCGCCATCAGCGACGGCGCGAAGATCTTCCAGAAGTCGGCGCCCCAGCCGAGCTTCGCCGGTTCGGACAGGATCGGGCCGAGGCCGCCCGCCTTGATCAGCACGTAGGCGAGCAGGATCAGGAACCCGACCGACACCAGCGGCGCGGTCCAGTTCTCGAACCGCCGCACCGCCTCCATGCCGCGCCAGATGATCAGCATCTGGACCACCCAGAAGATGCCGAACGACAGCCACAGCGTCCACGGCTGGCCGCCCACCTCGGCCGCGTTGCGCCAGCCGGAGCCGGTCAGCTTGCCGACCAGGATGTAGATCGCCTCGCCGCCGACCCAGGTCTGGATGCCGAACCAGCCGCACGCGATGAACGCCCGCAGCAGCGCGGCCAGGTTCGCGCCCCGTATCCCGTAGAAGGCGCGCGCGAACACCGGGAACGGGATTCCGTACTTGGTGCCTGCGTGGCTGTTGAGCAACATCGGGATCAGCACGATCAGGTTGCCCAGGGTGATCGTGATGAGCGCCTGGAGCCAGTTCATCCCCAGCGCGATCAACGACGCGGCGAGCGCGTAGCTGGGAATGTTGTGCGCCATTCCCATCCACAGGGCGAAATAGTTGTAGGTGCTCCAGGTGCGCTTTTCGACGGGCACCGGAGCGAGCTCGTCGTTGAAGAACCGGCTACCCCGGATCGGCGCGGTGTCGCTGAGATCCACCCGGCCGTCCGGTCGCGTGATCTGCGAGGTGGGTTCCATTGCGGAATCCTGCTCGTCCCCGCGGCGGGGGAGGCACTGTCAGAGTGTTCACCGTTGCCCGCGTCGGAACGCATTGTGTCGATTGCGCCCGGCGCGGGCCGGTGCATCACCCGGATGTGAAAGCCGGTTGTGACAGCCGGTCAACCTACGCGAAACACGGGCTCAGAATTCGAAGACCCCGCCGGACTCGGCGGCCGCGGCGCACTTGTTGCCGAAGGTGTGGGTGTAGACCACCGGCTTGCCGCGCCAGTGGCCCTTGGCGGTGGCCGTGGTCGGGCTGTAGATCATCGGGCACACCGTCGCCTCGCCGGGGATGCGCTCGATGTCGCCGTCCACAGTGGTCAGCGTGGCGCAGGCCTTGGTCTTGCCGGGGTGGCTGCCGCCCGCCGGGTGGCAGTCCAGGCTCACGGTGACGACCCGGCCCGCGCCGTCCTGCAGGGAGAGCATCAGGCTGGCCGCGGGGGTCTGGGCGGGCGGGGCGGCCAGGGCCAGCACCGACGCCGCGGCGGGGAGTAGGGCGGAAAAAGGCATATCGGGGCTATCGGCCGGTCCAGCCCGGATCTGTGTTACCGGTTCGGGTGATCGTCGGAAAGATCATGGGCCAGCAGCGCGAGGTAGAGCGACAGCATCGATTCAGGGTCTTCCAGCGGCACGCCGAGCACCTGCTCGATGCGCGCGAGCTGCTGGTAGTAGGCGGTGCGGGAGGTGTGCGCGGCCGCGGCCGCCGCGGACTTGTTGCCGCCGTGCTCGCAGTAGTGCCGCAGGGCCTGCACCAGCCGGGTGCCGGACGCCGCGTCCCGCGACAGCAGCGGGCCCAGCTCGCGCTCGGCGAAGGCCCGCACACGCTCGTCGTCGGCGAGCAGGTGCAGCAGGCCGCGCAACCGGACGTCCTGCAGCCGGTGCACCTCGCGGTCGGTGTCCGAGCGCAGCGCCGCCGCGGCGACGTGAGCGGCCTCGACCAGGCTGCGGCGGGCGTCGGCGGCGCTGTCCACGACCGTGCCGACCGCCAGCACCGTGGGCACCGACGTCGGCCGCGCCCGCAGCTCGGCGGACAGCCGCCGCAGCACCGCGTCGACGTTGGCCTGCGGCGACAGCGACAACAACGCGCGCACGCTGACGTCGTCGACGACCGCGACGAGCGCGGACACCTTCGCCCGGCGGGTGGCCAGGGAGACGGTCTCGGCGAGGTCCCGCAGCACGGTCGGCGCGGACGCCGCATGCCGTTGCGACGCGGTCATCCGGGGCCGGACCGCGACGCCCACCAGCCGCCCGGACAACGGCGAGCCCAGTGCGGCCGCACGCGCGAGCAGCTCGGTGGACGGGGCGGGCGAGGTCATCAGCTCGGCGAGCACGGCCCGGTGCGCCTGTCGCTCCAGGCTGTCCGCCTCGCGGGCGACCAGCCGGTGCACGGCGAGCGCGGACGCCGCCCGCTCGGCGACCACGACGTGCCGGTCCGGCGGCGGCTCGTCGCACACGACCACCAGCCGTCCCCAGTCGTGCCCGCGGGCGCCGACGACGGTGACCAGCCAGCCCGCGTCGGCGTGGTAGCCAGTCCGCTCGCCCAGGTGCACGGTGCGGGAGCGGGACGGCCAGCCGGTCAGCAGCTCGGCCGGATCGGTGCCCGCGGAGTCGTAGGCGAGCACCTCGTGGGCCAGGGTCTCCAAAACGACCGGCGACTCGGTCATGCGCGCGACCTCGCGCAGCACCTCGGCCGGCTCCGCGCCCGCGACGGTGAGCTGCGTGAACACCTGGTGCACGTGCTCGGCCGCGCGCAGCTCGGCGACCTGGGCGTCCACGATCAGCCCGTTCACCGCCTCGGTGACCGCGACGTACCGCGTCTCGCGGGACAGGGTGATCAACGGCAGCTCGTGCCGCGCGGCCGCGTCGACCAGCGCCCGCGGCAGCGCGTCGCTCCAGTGCCGGACCAGCTCGACCACCAGCCCGGCGACCCCGGCCTCGGCGAGCCCGTCCACGTACTTCGCCAGCTGCGCGGCGTCGTCCGGCAGCGCGATCCCGGTGGTCAGGACCAGCTCGCCGCCCTTGAGCAGGTGCCCGATGTCGGCGACCTCGGCGACGTGCACCCACCGCACCCGGGTGTCCAGCTTCTGCCCGCCGGCCACGACCTTCGGGCGGCCGTGCCGCAGCACCGGCAGGGCCAGCACGTCCGCGACCGTCGGGTACAAGCGCCACCACCTCCGCAGAAAGCAGACTGTACGGCCGATCGGGCCATTGGGTACATGTTGTGTGTGGTGGCCGGGCGCGGCGGCCACCGAGACTGGCGGGCATGAGCGAATCGGAGCTGCTGGCCCGGCACCGGGCGGTCCTGCCGAACTGGCTGGCCCTGTACTACGACGAGCCCCTGGAGATCGTGCGAGCGCAGGGGAGGCGGGTCACCGATTCCTCCGGAACCACCTATCTGGACTTCTTCGCCGGCATCCTCACCAACGCCATCGGCTACGACGTCGCCGAGATCTCCGACGCGATCCGCGCCCAGGTCGACTCCGGCGTCCTGCACACCTCGACGCTGTACCTGATCCGCAAGCAGGTCGAGCTCGCCGAGCAGATCGCGGAGCTGTCCGGCATCCCGGACGCGAAGGTGTTCTTCACCAACTCCGGCACCGAGGCCAACGAGACCGCGCTGATGCTCGCGACCCAGTACCGCCGCTCCAACCAGGTGCTCGCGATGCGCAACAGCTACCACGGCCGGGCGTTCGCCACGATCGGCATCACCGGCAACCGCGGCTGGTCGGCCAGCTCGCTCTCGCCCGTGAAGGTCTCCTACGTCCAGGGCGGCTACCGCTACCGGGATGCCTTCCGCAACCTGTCCGACGCCGACTACGTGCGTGCCTGCACCGACGACCTGCGGGACGTCCTGGAGACCACCACGTCGGGCGACGTGGCCGCGTTGATCGCCGAGCCCATCCAGGGCGTCGGCGGGTTCAACGTCCCGCCGGACGGGCTGTTCGCCGCCTTCAAGGAGGTCCTCGACGAGTACGGCATCCTGCTGATCTCCGACGAGGTCCAGACCGGCTGGGGCCGCACCGGCGAGCACTTCTGGGGCATCCAGGCGCACGGCGTCACACCGGACGCGATGACGTTCGCCAAGGGCCTCGGCAACGGGCTGGCGATCGGCGGCGTCGTGGCGCGCGGCGACCTGATGGACTCCATCACCGCGAACTCGATCTCGACCTTCGGCGGTAACCCGGTGTCCACCGCGGGTGCGAAGGCGACGCTGGACTACCTGCTCAGCCACGATCTCCAGGGCAACGCCGCGAAGCAGGGCGCGCGGCTGCTGACCGGGCTGCGCGACATCGCCGAGCGCTACGACGTCGTCGGCGACGTGCGCGGCAAGGGACTGATGATCGGCGTCGAGCTGGTCGAGCCGGACGGCGCGCCGAGCCCGGAGTCCGCACGGCTGGGGCTGGAGGAGACCCGTGCCCGTGGTCTGCTGGTCGGCAAGGGCGGGCTGCACGGCAACGTGATCCGGCTGGCGCCGCCGATGACCCTGACCGACGACGAGACCGGCGAGGCGCTTGAAATCCTGCGGGAGTCGATCGCCGCCGTGCAGGAGGCGCGGAAGTGACGCAGCGGATCAGCCACTGGATCGACGGCAAGAGCTGGGCTGGGGTCGCGGACCGGACCGGGGAGGTGTTCGACCCCGCCACCGGTGAAGTGCGCGCTCGCGTGGACTTCGCCGGTGGCGGGCAGGTGGACGAGGCCGTCGCGGCGGCCGCGCGCGCCTTCCCCGGCTGGCGGGACACCTCGCTCGCGGCCCGGTCGCGGGTGCTGTTCCGGTTCCGCGAGCTGCTCACCGAGCGCAAGGACGAGCTGGCGGCGATCATCACCGCCGAGCACGGCAAGGTCCTCTCGGACGCGGCCGGTGAGATCGCGCGCGCCATCGAGAACGTCGAGTACGCCTGCGGCGCGCCGCAGATGCTCAAGGGCGGGTTCAGCGAGAACGCCTCCACCGGGGTGGACGTGTACTCGATCGCGCAGCCGCTCGGCGTGGTCGGGGTGATTTCGCCGTTCAACTTCCCGGCGATGGTGCCGCTGTGGTTCGTGCCCAACGCGCTGGCCTGCGGCAACACGGTCGTGCTCAAGCCGAGCGAGAAGGACCCGTCGGCGTCGCTGTTCATCGCCGAGCTGTTCGCCGAAGCCGGGTTGCCGGACGGGGCGCTCAACGTGCTGCACGGGGACAAGGTGGCGGTCGACGGGCTGCTGACGCACCCGGTGGTGAAGGCGATCTCGTTCGTCGGCTCGACGCCGATCGCGCGGTACGTCTACGAGACCGCCACCGCGCACGGCAAGCGAGTGCAGGCGCTGGGCGGGGCGAAGAACCACATGGTCGTGCTGCCCGACGCCGACCTCGACCTCGCCGCGGACGCCGTCGTGTCGGCCGGGTTCGGGTCGGCGGGGGAGCGGTGCATGGCGGTGTCCGTGGTGGTCGCCGTCGACCCGGTCGGCGACGAGCTGGTGTCGAAGATCGCCTCGCGGATGGGTTCGCTGACGGTCGGCGACGGGCGGTCACCGGAATCGGAGATGGGCCCCCTGGTGACCGCGGCGCACCGCGACCGGGTGCAGTCCTATGTGGAGGCCGGCGTGTCCGCGGGGGCGTCGCTCGTGGTGGACGGCCGGTCGGTTTCCGTGCCCGGCGGCGGGTTCTGGCTCGGGCCGACGCTGTTCGACCGGGTGCGCACCGACATGTCGATCTACACGGACGAGATCTTCGGACCGGTGCTGTCGGTCGTCCGCGCCGGCAGCTACGACGACGCGCTGGCGCTGGTGAACGCCAACGCCTACGGCAACGGGACGGCGATCTTCACCAACGACGGCCGCGCCGCGCGGCGGTTCCAGAACGAGGTCGAAGTCGGGATGGTCGGGCTCAACGTGCCCATCCCGGTGCCCGTCGGGTACTACTCGTTCGGCGGCTGGAAGGACTCCCTCTTCGGCGACAGCCACGCCTACGGGCCGGAGGGGTTCCACTTCTTCACCCGGACCAAGGTCGTCACGTCGCGCTGGCCGGACCCCTCGCAGGGCGGGGTGAACCTGGGCTTCCCGCGCAACTCCTGAGCGCCCGCTCACCGAGCTGGGACACGCCGCCCGCGCCTTCCGTAAACTCGTGGTGAGATACCCGCCGTAGGAGTTCGGAGGTGAGGCGTGCCCAGCTCGGAGGAGCGTCGCTTCGAGGTCCTGCGCGCCATCGTCGCGGACTACGTGTCGACCCACGAGCCGGTCGGCTCCAAGGCGCTCGTGGACCGGCACAGTCTCGGCGTGTCCAGCGCGACGGTGCGCAACGACATGGCGGTGCTGGAGGAGGAGGGGTACATCACCCAGCCCCACACCAGCGCCGGCCGCATTCCCACCGACAAGGGCTACCGGCTCTTCGTCGACAAGTTGTCCGAGGTCAAGCCGTTGAGCCCGGCCGAGCGGCGGGCCATCATCAGCTTCCTCGACGGGGCGCTGGACCTGGACGACGTCCTGCGCCGCTCGGTGCGGCTGCTCGCGCAGCTGACCAGGCAGGTCGCGGTCATCCAGTACCCGACGATGTCGAACTCGTCGCTGCGCCACCTGGAAGTGGTGCCGCTCACACCGGCCCGCCTGATGCTGGTGATCATCACCGACTCCGGGCGCGTCGACCAGCGCACCGTCGACCTCGGCGACGTGATGACCGAAGAGAACGTCGCCCGCATCCGCGAGATGCTCAACGCGGCGCTGGCCGGCCGCCGCCTCACCGACGCGGCCACCCGGGTCACCGAACTGCCCGACCAGGCGCCCGGCGAGCTGCGCGACGCCCTCGTGCGGATCTGCACGTTGCTGGTCGAGCACCTGGTGGAGCACCCCGAGGAACGGCTGGTCCTCGGCGGCACGGCGAACCTCACCCGCAGCGTCGCCGACTTCCCCGGGTCGCTGCGCCAGGTGCTCGAGGCGCTCGAAGAACAGGTCGTGGTGCTCAAGCTGCTCGCCGCGGCGCGCAACCCCGGTGCGGTCACCGTTCGCATCGGTGAAGAGAATGAAGACGAGCAGATGCGCAGCACCTCGGTCGTGTCGATCGGTTACGGCAAGAACGACATGCTGCTCGGCGGTATGGGTGTGGTCGGTCCGACCCGGATGGACTACCCCGGCACGATCGCCGCGGTGCGCGCGGTGGCCAACTACGTGGGGCAGATCCTGGCCGGCGGCTAGCCAGGGCGATGCTTGTCTAGGAGGACGGTTCAGAAGGTGGCCAGGGACTACTACGGCATCCTCGGGGTGCCCAAGAACGCGAGTGATCAGGAGATCAAGCGCGCCTACCGCAAGCTCGCCCGCGAGCTGCACCCCGACGTCAACCCGTCCGAGGACGCCCAGCACAAGTTCAGCGAGGTCACCACGGCGTACGAGGTCCTGTCGGACCCGCAGAAGCGCAAGATCGTGGACCTCGGCGGCGATCCGCTGGACAACGGGGCCCGCGCCGGTGGTGGCGGCGGCGACCCGTTCGGCGGGTTCGGCGGTCTCGGCGACATCATGGACGCCTTCTTCGGCGCGGCCACCGGCGGCGGCCGCGGGCGCGGTCCGCGCAGCCGCGTCCAGCCCGGCTCGGACGCGCTGATCCGGATCAGCCTCAGCCTCGAAGAGTGCGCGACCGGGGTCGACAAGGAGATCACCGTCGACACCGCGGTGCTGTGCGACCAGTGCCACGGCAACGGCACCGCCCCCGGCGGCACCGTCAAGACCTGCGACACGTGTGGCGGGCAGGGTGAGATCCAGTCCGTGCAGCGGTCCTTCCTCGGCCAGGTCGTCACCTCGCGGCCGTGCCCGGTGTGCCGCGGCTTCGGCGAGGTCATCACCGACCCGTGCCGCCAGTGCGGTGGCGACGGCCGGGTGCGCGCCCGCCGTTCGGTGACCGCGAAGATCCCGGCCGGTGTCGGCGACGGGATGCGGATCCGGCTGTCGGCCCAGGGCGAGGTCGGCCCCGGTGGCGGCCCGGCCGGCGACCTCTACATCGAGGTCGACGAGGAGCCGCACGAGGTGTTCGTGCGCGAGGGCCACGACCTGCACTGCAACCTGCGGATCCCGATGACGGCGGCCGCGCTGGGCGCCACGGTGCCGCTGGAGACCCTGATCGACGGCGAGTACGAGCTGTCGGTGGACCCGGGCACCCAGTCGGGCACCGAGCTGGTGCTGGCGGGGATGGGCATGCCGCGGCTGCGCTCGTCCGGGCGGGTCGACGGGCGGGGTGACCTGCACGTCCACGTGGACGTCGCGGTGCCGACCAAGATCGACGAAGCCCAGCGCGAGCTGTTGCAGCAGCTGGCCCAGCTGCGCGGCGAGGAGGCCGGGGTGACGTCCAACGGGCGGCACCAGGGCGGGCTGTTCTCGAAGCTGCGCGCCAAGAGCCACAAGTAATGCCGTCCACCACGCCGCCGGTGTTCCTGGTCGAGGAGCTGCCGGCGGGTTCGCGGTTCGCGTTGTCCGGCGAGGAGGCCCGCCACGCGGCGACCGTGCGGCGCATGCGCGCGGGGGAGCGGCTGGTCGCCTCCGACGGCCGGGGTTCCGCCGCGGAGTGCGTGATCGCGGAGGTCCGGCCGGGCCGTGAACCGGTGCTGGACCTGGAGGTGTCCCGGCGGTGGACGGAGGCCGCGCCGGCGCTGCGGGTCGTGGTGGCGCAGGCGCTGGCCAAGGGCGACCGCGGCGAGCTGGCCGTGGAGCTGGCGACGGAGGCCGGCGCGGACGAGATCCTGCCGTGGCGGGCCGAGCGCAGTGTGGTGCGCTGGGAGGAGGGCCCGCGCGGGGCGAAGGCGCTGGCCCGCTGGCAGAACACCGCCCGCGCGGCGGCCAAGCAGGCCCGGCGGGCGTGGGTGCCGCCGGTGCGCGAGCCGGTGAGCACGGCCGAACTGGCGGCGGTCGCGGCCGACGCGGCGTGCGCGGTGGTGCTGGAGGGCAGTGCTTCGCGGCGGCTGACCGAGCTGTCGCTGCCCGCCGCCGGTGATCTGCTGCTGGTGGTCGGCCCGGAGGGCGGCATCACCGACGGCGAGGTGGACGCCCTGACGTCGGCGGGTGCGATCGGGGTCCGGCTGGGACCGACCGTGCTGCGCACGTCCACCGCGGCCGCGGTGGCCCTGGGCGCACTCGGCGCGATGACGTCCCGCTGGGCCTGACCGTCACGCGCTGTCGTCGCCGGACCGGGCGAACCGTGGAACCGGTCACCTCGGCGGAACATCACGGAAACCGCACCGCAAGCGGCTCAACGGCTGATTCGCGTACCGCCCGTCTTCGAAACCTGGAAAAAATTGGGTGTCGACTGTGGCGCGCCGGGCATCGCACCCATTACCCTGACCCACACGACACCTGGGGTCGCCCCCGGGTGCCCAAAGCCCCGCCGGACACCTCCCCCCTCGGTCCGGCGGAGCCGCGGAGGCGGTGGAGCGACCCCCAGGCTCCACCGCCCCGCGGCGTCTACCGCGAGTCGCGACTTCCCTTGCGCCACCGCACTTCCCGCACGCGATAGGGTTCGGCGCATGAGTGATGCCGAGACGCTGTTCGAGCGGATCATCGCCGGTGAGATCCCGAGCGAGAAGGTGTACGAAACTGAAACGACATTCGCGTTTCGGGATATCCAGCCGCAGGCTCGCGTGCACGTGCTCGTGGTGCCGAAGAAGCGTTACCGGAATGTCGCCGAGCTGGCCGCGGCCGATCCGCAACTGCTCTCCGACGTGCTGACGACCGCCGCGAAGGTCGCCGAACTCGAGGGCATCGCCGAGTCCGGCTACCGAGTGGTCTTCAACACGGACAGTGACGCCGGTCAGACCGTCTTCCACGTGCACGCGCACGTCCTCGGCGGAGAACAGCTCGGGTTCTTCGGGCGAGTCGCGAAGTAACCGACTGCGCGCGCCCCGCCCGGCCCGCTAGCATCGATGGGGTAAGCAGGAAGAGAGCAGCGGAAACGCAGAAGGCAGGCCCGAGGACACTTGGCCGGAACCGCACAGGGTGGAGCCGCCCGATCGGACGTTCCCGAGAGCGCCGGGGACGTCACTGAGACCACCGGAACCGCACGGAGCACGCGCAGCGCCCAGTCCCGGTTCCCCATTCCGGACGGCGCGGTGCTGACGCTGCTCGGATCCCGCGACGAGAACCTGCGGGTGGCCGAGGAACTGCTGGCCGCCGACGTCCACGTCCGGGGCAACGAGGTCACCCTCACCGGGGAGCCCGCGGACGTCGCGTTCGGCGAGCGCGTGTTCGCCGAACTGGTCGCGCTGGCCGGGCGCGGCCAGCAGGTCGGCCCGGACACCGTCCGCCGCACCGTCGGCATGCTGTCGGCAGGCGGCGCGGAGTCGCCGGCCGAAGTGCTCAGCATGGACATCCTGTCCAGGCGCGGCCGCACCATCCGACCCAAGACGCTGAACCAGAAGCGCTACGTCGACGCCATCGACAAGCACACGATCGTGTTCGGGGTCGGCCCGGCCGGCACCGGCAAGACCTACCTGGCGATGGCGAAGGCCGTGCAGGCGCTGCAGGCCAAGGCGATCACCCGGATCATCCTCACCCGCCCCGCGGTCGAGGCCGGGGAGCGGCTCGGCTTCCTGCCGGGGACGCTGTCCGAGAAGATCGACCCGTACCTGCGGCCGCTGTACGACGCGCTGCACGACATGGTCGACCCGGACTCGATCCCGCGCCTGATCCAGGCTGGCACGATCGAGATCGCGCCGCTGGCCTACATGCGCGGCCGCACCCTCAACGACGCGTTCATCATCCTCGACGAGGCGCAGAACACCACGCCCGAGCAGATGAAGATGTTCCTCACCCGGCTCGGCTTCGGCTCGAAGATCGTGGTGACCGGCGACATCACGCAGGTCGACCTGCCGAGCGGGCAGAAGTCGGGCCTGCGAGTGGTGCGTGAGATCCTGGAAGGCGTGGAAGACTTGCATTTCGCCACGCTGACCAGCTCCGACGTGGTGCGCCACCGGCTGGTCGGGGACATCGTGGACGCCTACGAGAAGTGGCAGGCCGAGCAGGACGCCGAGCGCGGCACCGGCACCGGGAACGGCTGGCGGGGCCGGCACTGAGCATGACCATCGAGATCGCGAACGAGTCCGGCGTCGCGGTGGACGAGACGTCGATCGTCTCAGCCGCGCGCTTCGCGCTGGACCGCATGGAGGTCAGCCCGCTCGCCGAGCTGTCGGTGGTGCTGGTGACCCTGGACGTCATGTCCGACCTGCACGAGCGGTGGATGGACCTGCCCGGTCCCACCGACGTCATGGCCTTCCCGATGGACGAGCTGGACGCCGCCCGCCGCCCCGACGCCGGTGACCCGTCGCCTGCGCTGCTCGGCGACATCGTGCTGTGCCCGGCCTTCGCCAGGGACCAGGCCCGCACCGCCGGTCACTCGCTGCTCGACGAGCTGCACCTGCTGACCGTGCACGGCGTGCTGCACCTGCTCGGCTACGACCACGCCGAGCCCGCCGAGGAACGCGAGATGTTCGGGCTGCAGAAGCGGATCCTCGCCGACTTCCAGGCCGCCGTCGCGGAGGCGAGGCGCCGCGACGCGCAGCGCACGGCCGACGACCGGCTGCTGGGGGCAGCGGGCCTGGACGGCCCCGCCGACGCCGAAAGCTGAGGCTGCCGGAGATGGCGAGTTCGGCCGCTCTCCTGGTGATCGCCGTGGCGCTGGTGCTGCTCGGCGCGGTGCTGGCGGCCGCGGACGCGGCCGTGAGCACCGTGTCCAAGGCCCGCGCGGAGGGGCTGGTCCGGATGGGCCGGCCCGGCGCCCGCCAGCTGGCCATGGTGATCGACGAGCGGCGCAGGCACATCAACCTGCTGGTGCTGCTGCGGCTGGGTTGCGAGCTGACCGCGACGGTCCTGGTCACCGTCGTGTTCCTGCGGTGGATCAAGCCGGAAGCGCTGGCGCTGGTGGTGGCCGCGCTGGTGATGGTGCTGGTCAGCTACGTCCTCATCGGCGTCGGGCCGCGCACCATCGGCCGCCAGTACCCGTACCGCGTGGGCACGGTCATCGCCTGGCCGGTGCGGGTCCTCGGGTCGATCCTCGGGCCGCTGTCCCGGCTGCTGATCATCCTCGGCAACGCGATCACCCCCGGCCAGGGCTTCCGCGAAGGCCCGTTCACCACGGAAATCGAGCTGCGCGAGCTGGTCGACCTTGCCGAGGAACGCGGTGTGGTGGAGCCGGGCGAGCGGCAGATGATCCACTCGGTGTTCGAGCTCGGCGACACGGTGGCGCGCGAGGTGATGGTGCCGCGCACCGAGATCATCTGGATCGAGCAGACCAAGAGCGTCCGGCAGGCGCTCGCGCTGTCGTTGCGCACCGGGTACACGCGGCTGCCGGTGATCGGCGAGTCGGTGGACGACATCGTCGGCGTGGTCAACATCAAGGACCTGGTCCGGGCGCAGCTGGAGGGCGGCGAGGCCAAGCCGGTGTCGGACCTGATGTACCCGGCCAGCTTCGTGCCCGACTCCAAGCGCCTGGACGACCTGCTGCGGGAGATGCAGGTGTCGCACAACCACCTGGCGATCGCGGTCGACGAGTACGGCGGCACCGCCGGCCTGCTGACCATCGAGGACATCCTGGAGGAGATCGTCGGCGAGATCACCGACGAGTCCGACCTGGAGGAACGGCCGCCGGTCGAGCACCTCGACGACCGGACGGTCCGGGTGTCCGCGCGGCTCGGCGTCGGCGACCTGGGCGAGCTGTTCGGACTGGAGCTGGAGGACCACGACGTGGAAACGGTCGGCGGTCTGCTCGCCCAGCGGCTCGGGCGCGTGCCGCTGCCCGGCGCCGAAGCCGAAGTGGACGGCCTGCGGCTGCACGCCGAGGGCGGCAAGGACCGCCGCGGCCGGATGCGGATCACGACCGTGGTGGTGCAGGCGGAGAGCGACGAGCTGGCCGGACGTAGGGTGCGTACCGGGAACGGTGACCACGACGAGGCCGACAGGAGTGTGGACCATGCCTGACCTGGACCCGGAGGACGAGAAGATCGTCATCCTCGCCCGATCCGCGCGGGCGCGGAACTCCGCCGCCGAGGGCGCCGCGGTGCGCGACACCGACGGCCGCACCTACGCGGCCACCACGGTCGACCTGCCCTCGTTCAAGATCACCGCGTTGCAGGCGGCGGTCGCGGCGGCGGTGTCCAGCGGGGCGGAAGGCCTGGAGGCGGCCGCGGTCGTCACGGCCGAGCCGTTCGTGGCCGAGGCGTCCGTGCAGGCGGTGCGCGATCTGGCGAAGACGGCGACGATCCTGCGGGCCGATCCGTCCGGGACAGTGCAGGAAGTCCTGTGACCCACCGCTCCGGTTTCGCCTGCTTCGTCGGCCGTCCCAACGCCGGCAAGTCCACCCTGACCAACGCGCTGGTCGGCACCAAGGTCGCGATCACCTCGAGCAAGCCGCAGACCACCCGGCACGCCATCCGCGGCATCGTCCACCGCGACGACGCCCAGCTGGTCATCGTGGACACGCCCGGCGTGCACAAGCCGCGGACCCTGCTCGGGCAGCGGCTCAACGACGTCGTGCGCGAGACGTGGTCCGAAGTGGACGTCGTCGGGTTCTGCGTGCCCGCCGACGAGAAGGTCGGCCCCGGCGACCGCTACATCGCGAGCGAGCTGCGCAAGGTCGCCAAGGGCACGCCGGTCATCGGGATCGTCACCAAGACCGACGTCGCCAAGCCGGAGCAGATTGCCGAGCAGCTGCTGGCGCTGCAGGACGTGCTGGACTTCGAGGAGCTGATCCCGGTGTCCGCCGTGGACGGTTTCCAGGTGAAGCAGCTGGAGGACCTGCTGGTCGCGCGGCTGCCGGAGGGTCCGCAGCTCTACCCGGACGGCGACCTGACCGACGAGCCGGAGCAGACGCTCGTGGCGGAGCTGATCCGTGAGGCGGCGCTGGAGGGCGTGCGCGACGAGCTGCCGCACTCCATCGCGGTGACCGTCGAGGAGATGCTGCCGCGCGAGGACAAGCGGGACCTGCTCGACATCTACGCCACGGTGTACGTCGAGCGGCCCAGCCAGAAGGGCATCATCCTGGGCCACCAGGGCGAGCGGATGAAGGCCGTCGGGGCGCAGGCGCGGCAGCAGATCCAGAAGCTGCTGGGCACGAAGGTCTACCTCAACCTGCACGTGAAGGTCGCCAAGGACTGGCAGCGCGACCCGAAGCAGTTGCGCCGCCTGGGTTTCTGACGGTTCCGCCGGTCCTCACCGGAGCACCGGGTACGCTGCCGCCCGACGTGATCCACTCCGAGGGGGAAATCCAGTGACCAATCCCTTTGGGCAGCCGCCGGGGCAGCAGCCCTACGGGCAGTACCCGCAGACCGGCCCGCAGCCCTATGGCCAGCCGTCCGGCGGGTTTCAGCAGCCGTACCCGCAGCCTGGTTACCCGGCGTACGGGCCGCCGCAGGGCTATCCCGGCCAGCCGCCATATGGCCAGCCCCAGTACGGGGCCATCCCGCCGATGCCGGGCCAGGCGCACATCGTCGTGCCGGGGTCGCAGATCCAGTTCCGGCACACGCCGCCGCTGGTGCTGGCGACGATGGGCAGCCGCTTCCTCGCCCGGCTCGTGGACGGGCTGATCATCGGCGTGCCGCTGACGATCCTCGTGCTGATCCTGCAGCTCGCCGTGCTCGCCGGCGACCCGAGCACGTGGTGGATCTTCCTCCTGTTCCTGCCGCTCACCTCGCTGTCGGTGCTGGTGTACGAGGGCGCGATGCTCGCCACGCGCGGCGCGACGGTCGGCAAGAACGTGGCGGGCATCCGGATCGTCACCGAGCAGTCGGCGGGACAGCCGGGCGCGGGGATCGGCGGCGGGCCCGCGTTCACCCGGCTGGCCACGATGGTGCTGCCGGGCCTGATCCCGTGCGTCGGCGGTCTGGTCGAGCTGCTGGTGGTGCTGTCGCCGTTCTTCGACGAGCAGGCGCGCCAGGGCTGGCACGACAAGGCCGCGAAGACTTACGCGATCTCGACGAAGGCGCTGTACTGAAGGCATGGGCGAACGGTCGTGGCGGAGCGTGCGGGCCACGCCCGCCGTGGCCGCCGCCGGTCTCGCGGCCGGGGTGGCGCTGGGCACCGGCGTGCTCCGGATCCCGTGCTGGTTCCACGCGCTGACCGGCCTGGACTGCCCGTTCTGCGGCGGCAGCCGGGCGCTGGGCGCGTTGTTGCACGGCGATGTGGTCGCGGCCCTGTCGTACAACGCGTTCGCGCTGGTGGTGCTCCTCCCGCTGGCGGTGGCCACGCTGGTCGCGGCGCTCCGGTGGGAGGCCGGGCTGGCGGGCAGGTGGTGGCCGCCCGGAGCGCGGGGACGGTGGCTCACGCTGGCCGTCGCCGGTGCCGCGCTCGTGTGGTGGGCAGGGCGGAACCTGCCGTTCGCGCCGTTCACCGGGTTGTCCGCGTACGCGTGAGACCATGGGGACGTGAGTCTTTATCGCGACACCGGCGTGGTGCTGCGGGTCCACAAGCTGGGTGAGGCGGACCGCATCATCACCTTCCTCACGCGGCGGTACGGCAAGGTCCGGGCCGTCGCGAAGGGGGTGCGCCGCACGACGTCGCGGTTCGGGGCGCGGCTGGAGCCGTTCGGGCACGTCGACGTGCAGTTCTACACCGGGCGCACCCTGGACGTGATCACGCAGGTCCAGACGGTCGACGCGTTCGCGTTGCCGCTGGTGGGCGACTACCAGCGCTACACGGCGGCCAGCGCGATCGCCGAGACCGCCGACCGGCTCACCGTCGAGGAGGGCGAGCCGGCGATGCGGCTGTACCTGCTGGTCGTGGGGGCGTTGCGGGCGCTGGCCGACGGTCAGCGGGACGCCTCGCTGGTGCTGGACGCGTTCCTGCTGCGGGCGATGGCGTTCGCGGGCTGGGCGCCGGCGATCACCGAGTGCGCGCGGTGTGGCCTGCCCGGCCCGCACACCGCGTTCAACGTGCAGGCGGGCGGCCTGCTGTGCGGCAACTGCCGGGTGCCGGGGTCGGTGCATCCGGCGCCCGAGGTGCTGGTGCTGCTGGAGTCGCTCCTGCACGGCGACTGGGACGTCGCGGAGGCCTCGGTCGCCGGGACCAGGCGGGACGCCAGCGGCATCGTGGCCGCTCACCTGCAGTGGCACCTGGAGCGGCAGCTGAAGTCGTTGCCGCTCGTCGAGAGGCGTGCCAGGGAGCTCCAGCCGGGCAAGTAGGGTCGGAAGCCGCAACCCGAGGCAGTGGGAGGATCAGGTGCGGCTCAAGGCACGTGCGGCGCGTTCGGCGGCAGTGGAACTGCGGGCCCCGGACCCGCACCCGTCCGGCGCGAAGCCGCCGGCGATCCCCGCCGAGCTGGTGCCGAACCACGTCGCACTGGTCATGGACGGCAACGGCCGCTGGGCCAACCAGCGCGGCCTGCCGCGAATCGAGGGGCACAAGCGCGGCGAGGCCGTGATGATCGACGTCGCCAGCGGGGCCGTCGAACTGGGCGTCAAGTGGCTGTCGGTGTACGCGTTCTCGACGGAGAACTGGAAGCGCAGCCCCGACGAGGTGCGGTTCCTGATGGGCTTCAACCGGGACACGATCCGCCGCCAGGTCGACTACCTGGGCTCGATCGGCGTGCGGATCCGGTGGGCCGGGCGCGCGCCGCGGCTGTGGCGCAGCGTCATCAAGGAGCTGCAGGCGGCCGAGGAGAAGACCAAGCACAACACGTTGCTGAACATGACGATGTGCGTGAACTACGGCGGGCGCGCGGAGATCGCCGACGCGGCCCGCCAGGTGGCGCGGCTGGCCGCCGAGGGCAAGATCAACCCGGACAAGGTGGACGAGCGGATGCTCGCGAAGTACATGTACCAGCCGGAGATGCCGGACGTGGACCTGTTCCTGCGGCCCTCCGGCGAGCTGCGGACGTCGAACTTCATGCTCTGGCAGTCGGCCTACGCCGAGTTCGTGTTCCAGGACACGCTGTTCCCGGACTTCGACCGGCGCCAGCTGTGGGCGGCGTGCGAGGAGTACGCGCGCCGGGACCGCCGGTTCGGCGCCGCGGTGGACGCGGCGAAGGGGGCGTCGTGAACACGGAGGCGGCGGACACCGCGGAGCTGCTCAGCCGGGCCCGGGAGGCGCTGGAGACGTACCTGGAGGTCCACGTCGACGACGACGGCGCGTTGACGTTTTCGCACAATGGCGTGCCCTGCGTGATCCAGTCGACGCAGCTCGCCGAGGGCCTCACGGTGCTCAGCCTGACCTGCGTGGTCGGCTGGGACCTGCCCGACGACCCGGCCTTCGCGGCGAAGGCGGCCGAACGCGCAGGGCAGGGCCTGTTCGGCACGCTGGGGGTGCAGCACGCGGAGCGTGGGCTGGACCTGACGCTGCGGTACGCGTTCCCCGCGCAGGGGCTGGAGATCTCCGCACTGGGGACCCTGTTGATGCTGGTGGTCTCGACGGCTTCGCAACTGCGCGCCGAGCTGACGTAGGCCCCGGCTGCGCGGTTGAGTGGTTGCGCGGCTGGGCGGCGTGCAGTAGCGCAGCCCAGCCAGCCCTTTCACCGGTCCAGGATCCACCCTGCGGTGCTCCATGCCGCAGCCCCAGGCTGCGACGCTCCACTGCCCGAACCCCGACCGCGCTTCCCCCACCCTGCGTTCGCGCCATCCGCGTTCCAACCCCGGGCGGCCGCCACCCGGCGGTCCCGCGCCCGGCGTTCCCGCCACCCGGTGTTCCCGCGCCCGGTGGTCCTGCCGCCCGGTGTTCCCGCGCCCGGTGGTCCTGCCGCCCGGTGTTCCCGCGCCCGGTGGTCCTGCCGCC
>NZ_JBEXTZ010000003.1:0-101227 GCF_040614195.1 Amycolatopsis sp. NPDC006125 | reverse complement strand
CCGGTGGTCCTGCCGCCCGGTGTTCCCGCGCCCGGTGGTCCTGCCGCCCGGTGTTCCCGCGCCCGGTGGTCCTGCCGCCCGGTGTTCCCGCGCCCGGTGGTCCTGCCGCCCGGTGTTCCCGCGCCCGGCGTTCCCGCCACCCGGCCTTCCCGCGCCCGGCGGTCCCACGGTCCGGCCTTCTCGCCGCCCGGCGTTCCCGCGGCCTCATGTCCCAACCCCGAGCCGCCCGCCGCTCACCACCCGCGACTCACCAACCCCCACCTCCCTCCGCCCCGCCGTCCACCCCCTGACTCACCAACCACCCACCTCCCTCCGCCCCACCCCCACCTCACCAACCCGCCACTCGCACCCGCACGACTGGCCACTTCATGCGCCTCAGCGCACGAGATGACCCACTCGTCGACCCAACCGAGGCATCCTGTCGCCGGTGCCTGGCAGTATCGGCCCGGTGAGCGAAGTACTGGACCGGACCGAGCCCGAGGGCAAGCGGCGTCGCGGGCGGATCACCTCCATCGAGGTGCTCTGCGCCCTCCTCGTCGTCGCCGTGCTCGGGCAGGGCTGGCTGCGCGACGTGCTCGACGTGCCCGCCCTGCGGACCGGCTCCACGGTGTTCGTCGCGGTGTGCGTGCAGGCCCTGCCGTTCCTCGTGCTCGGCGTGCTGATCAGCGGGGCAATCGCGGCGTTCGTGCCTGCCCGCGTCCTGCGGCGGGTCATCCCGCGCAACCAGGCGGGCGCCGTGGGCGTCGCGGGGCTCGCCGGGGTCGCCCTGCCCGGCTGCGAGTGCGCGTCCGTCCCGGTGGCGCGCCGCCTCATCGGGCAGGGTGTGGCACCTGCCGCCGCGCTCACCTTCCTGCTCGCCGCGCCGGCCGTGAACCCCGTCGTGCTCGTCGCCACCGCGGTCGCCTTCCCGGGGCAGCCCGAGATGGTGCTCGCCCGGTTCCTCGCCTCCTTCGCGACCGCCGTCGTGATGGGCCTGCTCTGGGCGAAGTGGGGCAAGCTCGACTGGATCGTCCAGCGCGCCCTCGAGCGCCTGCCCGAGGGCGGCAACCGGTGGCGCACCTTCACCGAGACCGCCCGCGCCGACCTGGTCGAGTCGGCCGGGTTCCTGGTGCTCGGCGCCCTCATCGCCGCCGCCATGAACGTCCTCGTGCCCGCGGCGTGGTTCGAGGTCCTGAGCAACCAGATCGTGCTGGGCGTGCTCGTCATGGCCGTCCTCGCGGTGGTGCTCGCCCTGTGCAGCGAGGCCGACGCGTTCGTGGCCGCCTCGCTCACCGCGCTGCCGCTGCTGCCGCGGCTGGTGTTCCTGGTGGTCGGCCCGGCCATCGACGTGAAGCTGTTCGCCCTGCAGGCAGGCACCTTCGGACGGTCTTTCGCGGTACGGTTCGCCCCGGTGACGTTCGTCGTGGCGACCGCCTGCGCGGTGATCGTCGGGGTCCTCGTCCTGGGAGGTGCGAGATGATCCAGCAACAGCCGCGGACCGGCCTCGCCGTCGCGTCGGCCGCGCTCGGCGCCGTCGGGATCGTGATGGCCATGTCGGTGTGGGTCACGTGGGCGTTCGTCCGGCCGCGGGCCGGGGACGCGCTGCCGTCGCCGCTGGCCGTGGTGCTCACGTTGGTGCTCGGCGCGCTGTGGGTCCTGATCCTGGTGCTGGCGGTGCTGGCCGTCCTGTTCGGCGTCCTGGGCCGCGACGCCGCGGGCGGCCTGGCGCGCGCCGGGATCGTGTTCGGGTCGCTCGCCGCGTTGCTCGCGCTGGCCGGCGCCGTCGCGTTCGTGGTGTCCGCGGCCGACTGGCTGACCGTCGTCCCGACACGGTAGGGGAGGAACCAGGTGCGTCGCGAAACGCAGAACATCCTGCTCGTGCTGCTCGGCGGGGCGCTGTTGAAGATCGGCGTCAACGGCGACTACCTGCGTTACGTCAAGCCCGCCCAGCAGCCGTGGGTGGTCGCCGGGGGAGCGGTCATCCTGCTGCTCGGCGCGGTCGCGATCGTGCGGGACGTGCTGGCCGCGCGCCAGGCCAGGACGGTCACCGCGGGCCACGACCACCACCACCCGGCGCGGTCGGCGTGGCTGCTGGTCGTCCCGGTGCTGGCGGTGTTCCTCGTCGCGCCGCCCGCCCTCGGTTCCGACTCGGTCATCCGCACCTCGGCGGGCGCGCCCCGCTCGGCCGTCGCCCAGGACGCCGCCGCCTTCCCGCCGCTCCCGGCCGGCGACGTGGTGCCGCTGACCCTCACCGAGTTCGTGACGCGAGCGGGCTGGGATTCCCGCGGCTCCCTCAATGGCCGGACGGTCCGGCTGAGCGGTTTCGTCGTGCACGGCAAGGAAGGCGTGCTGCTGGCGCGAATGGTGATCCGGTGCTGCGCGGCCGACGCGGCGCCGATGACGGTCCGCCTGACCAGCCCCCAGGCGGCCCGCTACCCCGACGACACGTGGCTGGAGGTGACCGGGCAGGTGGTCCCCGGCACGGCCGTCGCCGCGAACGGCTACACCCCGGACGTCACGGTCATCGCACTCCAGCCGATCCCCGCACCCCAGGACGCCTATGAGTACTAGACGAGTGACGCCGAGCTCGATCAGTGGCCGCGGGCGACCAGGGATCGGGCGGCAGGCCGGTGCAGACCAGGTGCATCGATCTCGGCCCGCCGTCACCGTCTCCCCACACCGCTCAGACCGCGGACCTAGCGTCTAGCCCAGGTCGGGCGGCTCGCCGCCGGTGTGCGCGAACAGCTTGTTCACGATCTTCCAGTTGCCGCCGATGCGCGCCAGCGACAGGTAGTCGAGGAAGGAGACCGTTCCCCAGTAACCTTCCTCGGCCACGGTCACGAACGCCGCGTCGCCGGTCTGCTGCACCGAGAGGATCCGCGAACGGTAGTGCCCGGTGTCCGCCGGTGCGCTCGCGACCATCTCGGCCAGCTCCGAGACCGGAACGTCGTAGCGTTCGCCACCCAAGGAGCCGAACATGCGGGCATCCTCGTGGAAGGACTCCCGCACCTTGTCGGCGTTACCCGTCGCCTCACCGTCCAGGCACAGCTGGACGGCCCGGCAGATCGCGTCGTAGTCGTCGACCGTCGTCGCGGTGGTTTCGCTGATTGCCTGAGCCATGCGTCGTCCTCCTCACCGGTGTCATCAGGAGGCGCAAAGACAAAACGCTACGCCTCGACGGGGCCCGGCACCAGGCCGTGACCCGTCCCCCGGCGGTGTGGCCGGGACCTAACTCCCCAGGCGCTTGGCGCAGTCGGTGCAGGTGCCCACGATCTCGACGGTGTGCCGGATGTCCGAGAAGCCGTTGCCGGAGGCGACCTTCTCCGCCCAGCGCTCCACCGCCGGGCCCTCCACCTCCACCGTGAAGCCGCAGTGGCGGCACACCAGGTGATGGTGGTGGTGCGTCGAGCAGCGGCGGTAGATCGCCTCGCCCGACTCGGTCCGCAGGACGTCGACCTCACCGGCCTCGGACAGCGACTGCAGCGTCCGGTAGACCGTGGTCAGCCCGATGCCGTCACCACGTTTGCGCAGCTCGTCGTGCAGTTCCTGCGCCGACCGGAAGTCGTCGACCTCCGACAGCAGGTCGACCACGGCCGCGCGCTGCTTCGTCGACCGGCGGCCGGGCACCGGGGCCCGGCGAACGTCGCTACTCGTCATGAACCCTCCTGGACGTGGGCCACCGCGTCCATCACGATGTGCGCAAGATGATCGTCCACGAGCCGGTAGACCACCTCACGGCCCCGGCGCTCACCCCGCACCACCCCGGCCGCCTTCAGCACCCGCAGGTGCTGGCTGATCAACGGCTGCGCCACGTCGAGCGCGTCCACCAGCTCGTGCACGCACCGGTCGGCGTCCCGCAGCTGCAGCACGATCGCGATCCGCACCGGAGCCGACAGCGCCCGCAACAGCTCGCCCGCCTCGGACAGCGTCGCCGCGGGCTGGGGCGGCGTGCGTGGCTTCAGCTCGTCGCCGGCGTGGACCTGGTCGGCGTCGTCGGGCAACCCGGGCAGCGCGGCGTCCGGACGAGCCATCGGCATAGCCATCTCCAGCCTCGAGTCGGTCGGTGTCACACCATCCTAGTGGCCAGCCGGTAGTGGTTGCCGTTATCGCCTCCCCGGGGCCCATGTCAAGCCCCGCGCCGGGCCGCGACGACGGCCGGATACGCTGGACGGAACCGATAACCGTCCCCGCATCTGATGGAGAGCGTGGAGTGCCCGCCAACATTGAGACCGTCGTCAGCCTGTGCAAGCGTCGTGGCTTCGTCTTCCCGAGCGGGGAGATCTACGGCGGAACCCGGTCGGCGTGGGACTACGGACCGCTCGGCGTCGAGCTCAAGGAGAACATCAAGCGCCAGTGGTGGCGCACGATGGTCCAGAGCCGTGACGACGTCGTCGGCCTCGACTCCTCCGTGATCCTGCCCCGCCAGGTGTGGGTGGCCTCTGGTCACGTCAACGCCTTCAACGACCCGCTGGTCGAGTGCACCGTCTGTCACCGCCGCTACCGCTCGGACCAGCTGGCCGAGGACTACAGCGCGCGCACCGGCAAGGAGATCTCCGAGGACGACCTGTCCGACGTCCCGTGCCCGAACTGCGGCACCCGCGGCCAGTACACGCCGCCGCGCGAGTTCAACATGATGCTCAAGACCCACCTGGGCCCGGTCGAGTCGGAGGAGGGCCTGGCCTACCTCCGCCCGGAGACCGCGCAGGGCATCTTCGTGAACTTCCTCAACGTGCTGACCACGTCGCGGAAGAAGCCGCCGTTCGGCATCGGCCAGATCGGCAAGTCCTTCCGCAACGAGATCACCCCCGGCAACTTCATCTTCCGCACCCGCGAGTTCGAGCAGATGGAGATGGAGTTCTTCGTCGAGCCGGGCGAGGACGAGCGCTGGCACCAGTACTGGATCGACCTGCGCACCGAGTGGTACACCGACCTCGGCATCAACCGCGACAACCTGCGGCACTACGAGCACCCGAAGGAGAAGCTGTCGCACTACTCGAAGCGCACCGTCGACATCGAGTACCGCTTCGGCTTCTCCGCCGGCCAGGAGTGGGGTGAGCTGGAGGGCATCGCGAACCGCACCGACTTCGACCTCACCACGCACTCCAACCACTCCGGGGTCGACCTGGCCTACTTCGACCAGGCCACCAAGGAGCGCTACCGGCCGTTCGTCATCGAGCCGGCAGCCGGTGTCGGCCGCCCGATGATGGCGTTCCTGCTGGACGCCTACCACGAGGACGAGGTGCCCAACGCCAAGGGCGGCGTCGACAAGCGGACCGTGCTCAAGCTCGACCCGCGGCTCGCGCCGTTCAAGGTCGCGGTGCTGCCGCTGTCCCGCAACGCCGACCTGACGCCGAAGGCGAAGGACCTGGCCGCCGCGCTGCGCCGCAACTGGAACGTCGACTTCGACGACGCCGGCTCCATCGGCAAGCGCTACCGCCGCCAGGAGGAGGTCGGCACCCCGTTCTGCGTCACCGTCGACTTCGACACCCTGGAGGACCAGGCCGTGACGGTGCGGGAGCGCGACAGCATGCAGCAGGAGCGCGTGGCGATCGACAAGGTCGAGGCCTACCTCGCCGCCCGCCTCCCCGGCTGCTGACGGAAAACCCCGGAAAAGCCCTGGTCACCTCGGTGACCAGGGCTTTTTCATGTCGGCGTCGTCAGATCCGCTTGTAGAAGAACGTCGTCGGTTTCAACGCGCCCGCCGGGTCGGCGGCGTAGTCCGGCACCGTGCCCGCCTCGGCCCAGCCCGCCGCGGCGTACAGGCGCGCGGCCGGGCTACCCGTCTCGGTGTCCAGCACCAGCAGCGTGATCCCGGCCGCGCGGGCGCCCCGTTCGGCCTCCGCCAGCAGCGCCCGGCCCAGCCCGCGGCCCCGCGCGTCCCGGTGCACCAGCAGCTTCGCCAGCTCACCGCGGTGCGGCGCGTTGGGCAGCTGCGCCGGCCGGACCTGCACCGTGCCGACCAGCCGTGGGCCGTCCCAGGCCGCCCAGATCAGGACGCGACCCTCGGCCACGTCGCCGGCGAGCCCCTTCCACCAGGCCCCGGCCGACGCGGGGTCGAGCGGGGCCAGAAACCCGACGGACGCGCCGCCGTTCGTGCAGTCCGCGAGCACCTCGCCCAGGGCGGGCACGGCGGCGGCGAAGTCCGCGGTGGACAGTCGCGTGATCACGGCATCACCAGGACCAGCAGGTAGCGGGCCGGTTCCGGGCCGGGACACACGAACCGCGTCGGTCCCCACAGCCGGAACCGCAGGCAGTCGCCGGGTTCGAGCACATGGGTCTCGCCGTCGACCGTCAGCTCCAGGCGCCCGTCGAGCAGCCACAGGTGCTGCTCCAGCCCCGGCACGGACGGCGCGTCGTACCGGATGTCGGCGCCGGGCCGCAGCGTGCCCTCGACGACCTCCGCCCGCAGCGCCGGGTGCGGCGGCGACACCGACCGCCGCACGAACCCGCTGTCCTCGTCGGTCCACACGCTCTGCGCGGACGCCCGCACCACCTGCGCGCCCTCGGCCTCGACCTCGGTGAGCAGGCGCGACATCGGGCGCTCGTAGACGGTGCACAACTTGCCCAGCAGGGACGCGGTCGGGCTGATTTCGCCGCGTTCCACGCGGGACAGCGTCGAGCGGCTGATCCCCGAGCGGTCGGCGAGGTCGTCGAGCGACCAACCGCGTTCGGCCCGCAACTCCGCCAGGCGCGCGGCCAGGCGGTCCTCCATGGTTCTCACATCAGAGACTGTATCCCAAATTTGAGAGGAGAGTACTTTGACGTGGTCGGCCAGTGACGAGGGGGCGTGGGTGGCAAGCGACGAGCCTCGGCCGGGCCTGGTGCCGGGCCCCAGCCGCAGGGCGGGGACTCTGTTCGCCGCGCTCTACGGTGAGCTGACGCCGCGCCCGGACGGGGTTCCGGTCACCGATCGCGACCCCTACATCCAGTTCCACGACCGGGCGCAGGCGATGGGCTGGCTCGACAACCTGTGGGGCATGAACGACGCCGGCCGCGAGCATCCGCTTGCCGCGCCGGGATCTGCGCTGGTCAGCTGGTTCCAGGTGGGAATCGAATCCGTGCCCGGCGACCGGCCCTTACCGGTGCAGCCGTTCCTCCGCTGCGCCGGAGACGTCACGACGCGACTCGGCGAGCTGCGGCTCAATGCGGCACAAGTGCTGCTGCCCGCGAACAGGCTGGACACGTCGGCCCGCGCCGGGCACGCCCGGGCGCCATCGCTGTCCACCGCGGCCTGGTTCGACGACGTGCGGGCCGCGACACCGGTGCTCGTCACCGTGGACAGCGGTCAGAATCCCGTGGTTCCGGTTGTGGCGCAACGAATGCACCGGTGGCTGGTCAGCCTGCCTCAGAACGTCTTCCGGTGCGAGTCCCTGGTCGAGCGGGAACCCGTGCCACCGCCGTTGCCAGACTCGTTCTGGCACGGGCCGCCCCGGCACCGCGTGACGTTCCAGGGCACGTTGGCCGAGTGGTCGCTGGACGCGATCGGCTGGCTCGGCGGCTTCCTCGCCGACCTGGCCGCACGGGAGGGCGCGGCTGTTCCCTTGCTGCTCACCGTGAGCGGCGCGACGGCGATCGGACCCTGACACTTGTCACGGCCGGATCATGACGCTCGGCCTGCGAAGCGGGGCCGCGACGGCGGCACGCTGAGCACATGGACGGAACACAGACCCTGACCCGGGCCGCGGTGCGGCTGACGGGCCTGCGCAAACACTACGGCGAGGTGCGCGCCGTGGACGGTGTCGACCTCACCATCGCGCCCGGCGAGGTCGTCGCGCTGCTCGGCCCGAACGGCGCGGGCAAGTCGACGACCGTCGACATGCTGCTCGGCCTGACCACGCCCGACGCCGGCGAGGTCGCGATCTTCGGCACGACCCCCGCCGAGGCGGTGGCGCGCGGCGCGATCGGCGCCATGCTGCAGGGCGCCGCGCTGCTGGAGGACGCCACCGTCGGCGAGATGGTCGGCATGATCGCGTCGCTGCACCGCAAGCCGATGCCCGTCGCCGAGGCCCTGCGCCGCGCGGGCATCGAGGACCTGGCCAACCGGCGCGGCACCAAGCTCTCCGGCGGTCAGAAGCAGCGCGTGCGGTTCGCCGTCGCCCTGGTCAGCGACCCGGACCTGCTGGTGCTCGACGAGCCGACCGCCGCGATGGACGTCGGCAGCCGCCGCGAGTTCTGGAAGTCCATGCACGCCTACACGAACACCGGCCGCACGGTGTTGTTCGCGACGCATTACCTGGAGGAGGCCGAGGAGTTCGCCGACCGGGTCGTGCTCATGCGCGGCGGGCGGATCGTCGCCGACGGCTCGGTCGCCGAGGTCCGCGCGCTGGCGAGCGGGCGGACGCTGCGGGCCGCCGTGCCGGAGGCCACCCCGGCGGCGGTCGCGGAACTGCCCGGCGTCACCGAGTACGAGGTGCGCGGCGGCCGGATCGCGGTGTCCACTTCGGACTCCGACGCCACCCTGCGGGCGCTGCTCGAACGCTTCCCCGGCGCGCACGACGTCGAGATCACCGCGATCGGGCTGGAAGGCGCCTTCCTGACCCTCACCGCCGACGAGGAGAACCACCGATGAGCCTGAAGTTCCTGACCCTGGAGATCCGCCGCGTGCTGCGCGCCCCGCGGTTCCTCATCTTCACCGTGGCGTTCCCCGTCCTGATGTTCCTGCTCTACGTCGGCATCTTCGCGCGCGGCGACCAGGACGCCGTCGCGCCGCTCATGGTCGGCATGACCTCGTTCGGCGCCATGTCGGCGGCGTTGTTCGTCGGCACCCGGGTGGCGGTCGAGCGCAAGGCCGGCTGGCAACGGCAGCTTCGGCTCACCCCGCTGTCCGGCGCCGGTTACCTGAGCGCGAAGGCCGCGACCGGCTTGACGCTCGCGCTCGCGCCGGTGGTCCTCGTACCGCTGGTCGGCGCGCTGACGCAGGGCGTGTCCCTCGGGGCGGGCAGCTGGCTGCGGGTCACCCTGGGGGTGTGGCTCGCCGCGATCCCGTTCGCCCTGATCGGGCTGCTCATCGGCCAGGTCGGCACGGCCGACTCGGTCCAGCCGATCACGCAGCTGGTCATGCTGCCGATGGCCCTGCTCGGCGGCATCTTCATCCCGGTCGAGGCGATGCCGCACTGGCTGCTGCAGATCTCGCACGTGCTGCCCAGCTACTGGATGGCACAGGTCGGGCGCGGCGCGGTGACCACCGACCTGAGCACGAGCCTCGGGCAGGACGTGCTGTGGCTGGCCGTGTGGACCGCGGCGGTCGGGGTCGCGGTGGTCCGGCGTTACCGTAAGGACTCCGCGCGGGTGTGATGGGGAGAAGCACGGTGGCCGAGGACAGGACGCAGTGGTGGAACGAGCACGCCGCGGGACGGCCCCGCCCGCGGTTCGCGCGCCGCTGGCCGGTCGCCGGGGCCATTTTCTACCTGGCCAGCGCCGTGCCGGTCGGCCAGCGACTCGACCCGCTGCTCGTCGTGCTGCTCGTCGCCTACGGCTTGTGCTACGTGACCTTCCCGTACTTCCTGCTGTCGCACCGGCGGATGCGGGTCCGGCTGCCGTTCGCGGTGCTGATGCTCGTGCTCGGGTGGGCGGTGCTGTTTCAGGGCGCCAGCATCTACATGCTCCTCTACGCCACGCTGGCGATCGCGATGAGCATGCCGGCGGGGTGGGTGCTGGTGTTCGACGGCGCCGCGGTCGCCGGGTGCGGGCTGCTGCTGCTCGTCCACAACGACGTGCGCGGCACGCCGTCGGACATCGGCACGGTCGTCGGCATCACCACGACGATGTTCTTCATGGGACGGCTGGCTCAGACCGTGCGGCGGCTCAGGCGGGCCAACGAGGAGATCGCCGCGCTCGCGGTGAGCGCGGAGCGGGAACGGCTGGCGCGGGACCTGCACGACATCCTCGGCCACAGCCTCACGACCATCGCGGTCAAGGCAGGTCTCGCCCGGCGGCTGATCGAGACCGCGTCCGACGAGGAGCGCGCGGTCACCGAGATCCGCGAGGTCGAGGCGCTGGCGCGCAGCGCGCTGACCGACGTGCGCGCGACGGTGTCGGAGTACCGCGAGGTGTCGCTGTCCGCCGAGCTGGTGGGCGCGCGGGCGGCGCTGCGGGCCGCGGAGATCGACGCGGAACTGCCGAGCGCGGTCGACAACGTGCGGCCGGAGCTGCAGAGCGCCTTCGGGTACGTGCTGCGCGAGGCGGTAACGAACGTGCTGCGGCACTCCGGCGCCAGCCGGGTGAAGGTGCGGCTGGGGCGGAACTGGCTGGAGATCTCCGACAACGGCCGCGGCACCGAACCGGCCGCGGCGGGCAACGGGTTGCGCGGGCTGGCGGAGCGGCTGGCCCAGCTGGGTGGCACGCTGCAGGTCCGGGCGCGGCCCGGGGAGGGGTTCCAGCTGCGGGCCGAGGTGCCCGCGGCGAAGCCGGTGGAGGTTTCGTGATCCGGGTGCTGCTGGCCGACGACCAGGCGATGGTGCGGGGCGCGCTGGCGACCGTGCTCGGGCTGGAGCCGGACATCGAGGTCGTCGGCCAGGTCGGGTCCGGCGACGAGGTGCTCGCCGCGGCGAAGGAGACCGCGCCGGACGTGGCGCTGCTGGACGTCCAGATGCCCGGCACGGACGGCCTGACCGCGGCCGCCGAGCTGCACGCGGCGCTGCCGTCGTGCCGGATCATCGTGTGTACCACGTTCGGCAGGCCCGGTTACCTGGCGCGGGCGATGGCCGCGGGGGCGGCCGGGTTCGTGGTGAAGGACTCGCCGCCGGAACAGCTCGTCGACGCGGTCCGGCGGGTCCACAACGGACTGCGCGTGGTCGACCCCGCGCTGGCCGCGGAATCGCTGGCGACGGGGGCGAGCCCGCTCACCCCGCGCGAGCACGAGGTGCTGCGCGCGGCCAGCGACGGCGGCACGGTGTCGGACGTCGCGCGGCGGCTGCACCTGTCCGAGGGGACCGTGCGCAACCACCTGTCCGCCGCGATCGGCAAGACCGGCGCCCGCACCAGGGCCGAGGCCGTCCGGTTGGCGGAGGAGCGCGGCTGGCTGTGAGGACCCGTCTGGGAGGATGACCGGGATGGGTGAGCGGGTGAGCTGGGTGCGCCGTGCCGTGCTGGGCACGGTGCTGGTGTTGCTGATGGTGGTGGGCGGGACGGCGTTCCGGGTGTGGCAGGTGGCGCGCGAGGACGATCGCACGCACGCCGACGCGATCGTGGTGCTCGGCGCGGCGCAGTACAACGGGAAGCCGTCGCCGATCTTCCAGGCGCGGCTGCGGCACGCGATGGACCTGTACGAGGAGGGGGTCGCCGAGCGGATCGTCACCGCGGGTGGCAACCGGGCCGGTGACGCCTACACCGAGGCCTCGGCGGGGGCGAACTGGCTGGTCGAGCAGGGCGTCCCCCGCGAGGCGACGCTGGCGGTGGGCGAGGGCAGCGACACGCTCGGCAGCCTGCGCGCGGTGGCCGGCGTGTTCGGCGAGCGGGGCTGGCGGACCGCGGTGCTGGTGAGCGACCCGTGGCACTCCCTGCGGGCGCGCACGATGGCCAACGACGCCGGCCTGGAGACCTGGACCTCGCCGACGCACCGCGGGCCGATCGTGCAGACGCGGGAGACGCAGTTCGCCTACATCTACCGCGAGACGGGCGCGCTGCTGTTCTACCGGCTGACCAAGACACCTGCCGACAACATCGGCGGTACTGGGCTGGGCTGAGGTCCGCGCCCGGCGGTCGCACCGGCTCCGGTCGGCTCCAGGGCTGCCTTGATCCTGTTCTCCCGAAGAGCCCGCAGGCGGGCGCGGCGTCCGCGAGTCCCATTCCGGCTCATGTTCCAGTCGCGCCCGCACGAGTGGGCATCTCGTGTGTCCTGGTCAGAACCCTGCCCGCGCACCCCGGAAATGTCGGTGGGTGCCCGTAGAGTTGCGGGGTGTACAGCGAGCACGATCAACAGCGGTGGCTCGACGAAGCGCCGAAGCGGGCGGCGCTTCCCGGGTCGCGGCCGGACGGCCGGAGTGCCTTCGCGCGGGACCGGGCCCGCGTGCTGCACTCCGCGGCGCTGCGCCGGCTGGCGGGCAAGACCCAGGTGGTCGGGCCGGGGGAGGGCGCCGAGGTCAGCGGCGTGCCCCGCACGCGGTTGACGCACTCGCTGGAGGTCGCGCAGATCGGGCGCGGCATCGCCGAGGAGCTGGGGGCCGATCCGGACCTGGTGGACACGGCGGGGCTGGCGCACGACATCGGGCACCCGCCGTTCGGGCACAACGGCGAACGGGCGCTCGACGAGGTGGCGCAGTCGTGCGGCGGCTTCGAGGCCAACGCGCAGACGCTGCGCATCCTCACCCGGCTGGAGCCGAAGGTCGACTCGGCCGGGCTGAACCTGACGCGTGCGTGCCTGGACGCGTCGACGAAGTACCCGTGGCCGCGGCGGGCGGGCACGGCGAAGTTCGGGGTGTACGCCGACGACCGGGAGGTGTTCGACTGGATGCGGGCAGGCGCGCCGGAGGGCCGCACCTGCCTGGAGGCGCAGATCATGGACTGGGCCGACGACGTGGCGTACTCGGTGCACGACGTCGAGGACGGCGTGCTGTCGGGACGGTTGTCGCTGTCGGTGCTGGCCGACCGGGGGGAGCGGGCTGCCGTGGCGGAGCTGGCGGCCAAGCACTTCTCGCGGTTGTCGGTGTCCGCGCTGGAGGGCGCGGCGCGTGACCTGCTGGACCTGCCCGTGGTGGCGGAGCTGGCGCGCCCCGGGGTCGACTCGACGCCGCACGGGCAGATCGCGCTGAAGCGGATGACGAGCGAGCTGGTCGGCCGGTTCGCGTCCGCCGCGGTCACCGGAACGCGCGCCGAGTACGGCGACGGCCCCCTCACCCGCTACGCCGCGAGCCTGGTGATGCCGGAACGCGTGGCGGCCGAGGTGGCGCTGCTGAAGGCGCTCGCGCTGCGCTACGTGATGAGCGACCCCCGGCGGCTCGCCATGCAGGCCGGCCAGCGCGAACTGCTGGCCGAGCTGGTGACGGTCCTGGCCGAGCGCGCGCCGGAGCCCCTGGAGACCGCGTTCCACCCGGCATGGCACGCGGCGCCGGACGACCCCGCGAGGCTCCGCGTGGTCATCGACCAGGTCGCCTCCCTGACGGACGCGCAGGCGCACGCGTGGCACCGCTGGCACACCGGACGCCACTGATGCCCACCCACGAGGCGCGACTGCGCGCCGTCGCGCGCCGGACACTGCCGCCACCCATCGCCGAACGCTGGACCTCGTTGATCCGGCCTGCCGTACGCCTGCGCTCCGCGCGCCGGGGCGACCGGGTGGTCGGCCGGCTAGGCGGCTGCCCCGCCGTGCCGCACGACTTCGAGTGGCCGGTGTGGCCGGGGGAGGGCTCGCTGAGCTTCGTGGCGTCCGTCGACTGCGCGAAGCTGCCGCGCGAGTCGATCGACCTCGCCCTGCCCGCTGACGGCACGCTGTTGTTCTTCTACTTCGACGACACCCTCGGCTACTTCGACCCGGCCTTCCCGCCGCGCCCCGTCGGCGGGCGGGATCCGGAGTCGCTGACCGCGGGTGCGCGAGTCGTCCACGTCCCGGCCGGGGTGTCGACCGCCGAACGGGAACCACCCGCCGACATCGAGCCCTACGACTGGATCCCGCTGGCCGCCGCGCACCGGCTGACCGGCCCGGACTGGTCCCACCCGTCGTTCCGCGCCGCGTGCCGGGACCTGCCGGCGCACGTCCTGTCCTTCTTCGACGACCACGCCAACGGCGACACCTTCATGACCGCCCTGGCCGCGACCGTGCCGAGCCCGGCGCACCAGATCGGCGGCTACGCGTTCCCGATCCAGGACGCCGTCGAACTCGACGTCGCTGCGGCGCACCTGCGCGCCGACGTCGTGCGCGACGAGCAGGCGTGGCCCACGGTGCAGGAGGAAGCCCGGCGCTGGGTCGCGCTCGCCCAGATCGACTCCGACGACGAGACCGGCATGATGTGGGGCGACGCGGGCCGGCTGCACTGGCTGATCCGTCCCGCGGACCTCGCCGCCGGGCGGTTCGACGCGGCGTCGTTCACGTGGCAGTGCGGATGAGTTGTCACCCACCTGCGCCTCCCCGGCCCAGCGCCCCGCACCCGCCCCAGCAGAGCCCCCGGCGCCGCGCTCCGGTCCGGTAGCGTCGGGGTCGTGACCACGCCCGAACGTGACCATCTGCGCTTCAGCCTCGCGGTTCACCGGGTCGTCGCCGGCGCCAGTGGCGACTCGGTGGTCTCGCCGTACTCCATCGCCAGCGCGCTCGGCCTCGCGAGCCAGGCGGCGGACGGCCCCGCCGCCGAGGAGCTGCTCCGCCTGCTCACCGGGGGCGACCCGGACATCGCCAAGCAGGCCGACCTCCTCCGCGCCGCCGCCACGCTCGACAACACCACCCGCCAGGAGGACCCTGTCCTCGCCGTCGCCAACACGCTCTGGGCCTGGGACCAGCTGCCGGTCCGCGACACCTTCCTCGCCGACCTCGCGGGCTGGCCGGGCGCGAGCGCGAAGACCGCCCCGTTCGTCACCGACCCCGACGGCGCCCGCCGCGCCATCAACGCCGACGTCGCCGAGACCACCCGCGACCTCATCCCCGAACTGCTGCCCCCGGACTCGGTCGGCGCGGACACCGTCGCCAGCCTCGTCAACGCCCTCTACCTCAAGGCCGCCTGGCAGCACCCGTTCCGCGAGGCCACCACCCGCGACGAGCAGTTCCACAGCCCCGGCGGCCCGCGTCGCGTCCGGATGATGCGCCAGACCGAGCGCCTCGGTTACGCGCGCCAGGACGGCTGGCAGGTAGTCGAGCTGCCCGGGGCAGGCGTCACCGCGACCGTCCTGCTGCCCGACGGCGACCTCGCCGCCCAGGAGCCGGACCTTGACGACACCCGGCTGGCCACCCTGCTCGCCGCCCCCAAGCAAGTCCAGGTCGACCTGCGCCTGCCGAAGATCGACCTCGACCGCCCCGCCGACCTCACCGGCGCGCTCAAGCACCTCGGCGTGCGCACCCTCTTCGAGCCCGGCGAGGCCCCGCTCGGCCGCCTCACCCCGGACCCGCGCGCGTTCGTCTCGGCCGTCCAGCACCAGGCGGTCCTCAAGCTCGACGAGCAGGGCCTCGAAGGCGCGGCGGCCACCGCGGTCATGATCCGCACCATGTCCATGGTCACCCCGGCCGACCCGGTCGAGGTGCGCGTCGACCGGCCTTTCCTGCTCCTCGTGCGGCACGCCCGGACGGGTGTGGTCTACTTTTTCGCCCGCGTAGTCGAGCCCTGAGGGTGAAAGAGTGACCGCTTTGCTGCAGGCGCCCGAGACCGTGCCCGAGGTCGGAGAGGAACGGCGCCGGTTCGGCCGCGCCGACGCACTGGTCATCGGCATCTACGTCGTCGCCGCGTTCATCCTCTACGCCGGGTTGTGGGTCAACCTGGGCAGCGGCGGCTACATGTACAACAGCGGCCAGGACCAGAACATGTGGGAGTGGTTCTTCGCGGTCACCGCCCACGCGGTGTTCAACTGGGAGAACCCGCTCGGCACCACCCTGCAGAACTACCCGGACGGCGTGAACCTCATGGCCAACACGGCCATGTTCGGGCTCGGCATCCCGCTGTCGCCGATCACGCAGCTGTTCGGCCCCACCGTGACCTGGGCGATCGCGCTCACCGGCGGCCTGGCAGGCACCTCGATCGCCTGGTACTGGGTGTTCTCGCGGCACCTGGTCACCTCGCGCACGGCCGCCGCGATCGGCGGCGCGTTCTGCGGCTTCGCGCCGGCGATGATCTCGCACGGCAACGCGCACCCGAACTTCGTGGTGCTGTTCCTGATCCCGTTCATCGTGATGCGGCTGATCCGGCTCGCGCAGGGGCACCGGCCTGTGCGCGACGGCATCATCCTCGGCCTGATGCTGGCCTACCAGGTGTTCCTGGGCGAGGAACCGCTGCTGATCATGATGATGGCGTTCGTGTTGTTCGCCGCGGGCTACGCGGTGTCGCGGCCGCGCGAGGCGCTGCGGATGGTCAAGCCCATGGCGGGCGGCCTGACCGTCGCCGCGGTCGTCGCCATCGCCATCGCGATCTTCCCGCTGTGGTGGCAGTTCTTCGGCCCGCAGAGCTACCGCACCCTGGAGCACGGCCCGGTCGGCAACGACACCGCGGCGTTCACCCGGTTCGCGACCGAGTCGATCGCGGGCACCCCCGAGGCCGCCGCCGACGTGTCGATGAACCGCACCGAGGAGAACGCCTTCTTCGGCTGGCCGCTGATCATCCTGATGGTCGTGCTGACCGTGTGGCTGTGGCGCAACGTCGTGGCCCGCGCCATCGCGATCTCGATGTTCCTGATGGCGTGGCTGTCGCTGGGCGTCGAGATGATCGTCAACCACGAGGAGACCGGGATCCCCGGCCCGTGGCGGCTGCTGGCCGAGCTGCCGCTGTTCGACTCGCTGCTCGAATCGCGGCTGGCGATCGGCTGCATCCCGGCCGTCGCGGCGCTGCTCGCGATCGCCACGGACCGCGTGTTCGAGGCGGCGCCGGGCTTCCGCGACCGGAATCTGCCGGTGCGGTTCCTGTGGCTGGGCGCGCTGGCCGCGGTGCTGCTGCCGATCGCGCCGACGCCCTACAAGACCTACATCCGCCCCGAGACCCCGGCCTTCTTCGCCGACGGGGCGTGGCGCCAGTACGTCGGGTCCGGCTCGGTGGTCGTCGTGCCGCTGCCCAACGGCGGCGACGCGCGGGCGCTGCACTGGCAGGTGGAGGCCGACCTGGGCTTCCCGCTCGCCGACGGGTACTTCGTCGGCCCGAGCGGCCCGGACGACAAGCGCGGCCGGTACGGCGCGGTGAACCGCCCGACGGCCGACCTGCTGGCCGAGGTGCGGGACAGCGGCGAGGTGCCGAACGTGACCGTCCAGCAGCGCGCCCAGGCGGTCGAGGACCTGAAGTACTGGAAGGCCGACGCGGTCGTGCTCGCGCCCGTGACCAACGGCAACGCGCTGCACCAGACGGTGGACCAGCTGCTCGGCGGCCAGGCCGTCTACGTGGACGGCGTGTGGGTCTGGGACGTCCGCGCCCTCCGCGGCTAGGTGTAGTGCCCAGTGAGGTTGTCGACGCGGGTGATGGGTGGTTGGCCGTTGAGGGCGGTGTGGGTGCGGTGGTGGTTGTAGTGGTGGAGGAAGTCGGGTAGTGCGTTGGCTCGTTGTTCTGAGTTGGTGAAGGGTTGGGCGTAGGCCCATTCTTCGGCGAGGGTGCGGTTGAAGCGTTCGGCTTTGCCGTTGGTTTGGGGTCGGTAGGCGCGGGTGAAGCGATGGCTGGCCCCGATGTCGGCCAGCGCGGTGCGGAAGGCGAGCGAGCGCCGGTAAGCCAGGGCGTTGTCAGTCATGACCCGCTCAATGGCGGGGATGCCGTGGGCGGCGAAGGCCTGTGCGGCGCGGCGGAGGAAGGCGGCGCAGGTGGTGGCGGTTTCGTCGGGGTGGATCTCGGCATAGGCCAGCCGGGAGTGATCGTCGACGGCGCAGTGCACGAACTCAAACCCGACCCGGGGTGCGCGGCGGGCGGCCTTGTGTTGATCACTGCCGCGACCGTGAGCCCACCATCCGCCACCTTCGCGGAGCCGTCCGAGTTTTTTCACATCGACATGCACCAGCTCGCCCGGCCGGTCCCGCTCATAATGGCGGATCGGCTCGCCGGTGGGCCGGTCCAGCCCGGCCAGCTTGGGCATGCCGCGCCGCACCAGGATGCGGTGCACCGTCGAGGCAACCATGCCGAGGATTCCCGCGATCCGCGCGGGACCGAGCCGGCGGTCCTGCCGCAGCCGCAGGACCTCCTGCTCCACCTCGGCAGAAACCCGAGTGGGCGAGGTGTGCGGCCGGCTGGTCCGATCGGCCAGCCCGGCCTGGCCCTCCTCGCGGAACCGCCGCACCCACTTATGCCCGGTCGCCCGCGACACCCCCATCTCCGCCGCCACATGCGCCACCGGCCGCCCCGCCGCGACACGCTCGACCAGCAACCGCCGCCCATACTCCGTCAACCGGGCATTACGGTGAGACACGAAGACCTCCGTTCGTGCGGGAAAGGCGTCAAGCACCTTCACCCCACACGGAGGTCTTCACCTTGATCAACCCGACACACCGACCACACCGTCAACAACGTCCATGCTCCCTACAGCTAGGAGTCCAGCACCTCACGTGCCAGCCGGTCGAGGTAGCCCGCGAAGCGGCGCCGGTCCTCGGCCGGCCAGTGCGCCACCAGCGCCTCGAATACCTGCTCCTGGTGCGCGTGCGACACGGCGAGGAACTCCGCGCCCGCTTCGGTGAGTGACAGCCGCGCGCGGCGGGCGTCCTCGGCGGAGGTGTCGCGCCGCAGGTAGCCGTCGCGCACGGCGTCGGCGATCATCCGGCTCGCGACCGAGCGGTCCAGGCCCAGCTGGCGCGCCACGTCGGCGACGGTGACCTCCCCGCGCGGCGCGGCGCTGTGCACGGCTTCCACGACGTACAGGTTCTGCACGGTCGCGGTGCGCGGGGCGTCCTCGTCCAGCCGCTGCGCCACCTCCGGCGCCCAGCGCCGGGACCAGAACCGCACCAGCCGGAACAACGCGCGCCCCGCGGCCATCGAAAACTCCCTCCGTCAGCCGACATCCTTGCATGCGTGCAAAACGCACGCATAATATGTGCGAAATGCACGCAAAGAACCGCGCCTTCGCCGCGCTGCTGCTCGGCATGCTGATGGCCCAGCTCGACACCACCGTCGTCGTCGCGGCGCTGCCCGCCCTGCAGGCCGACCTCGCCGCGGGGACGGCCGTCGCCGGGGTCACCACCGCCTACCTGGTCACGGTCACGTTCGCCACGCTCGTGCTCGGCAGGCTCGGCGACCGCCATGGCCGGCGCGCCGTCTTCACCGGGTCCGTCCTCGTCTTCGCCGCCGCGTCGGCGGCCTGCGCCGCCGCACCGGACATCGCCACGCTCGTCGCCGGGCGAGCCGTCCAGGGCGTCGGCGGCAGCGGGATCGTCGTCACCGCGATGAGCGCGCTCGGCGAGATGTTCGACCGCGACCAGCTGATCCGCCGCGCCGGGTGGCAGACGGCGGTCTTCGCGCTCGCCTCCGTCGGCGGCCCGCCGCTCGGCGCGCTGCTCGTCGCCGGACCGGGCTGGCGGTGGATCTTCCTGCTCAACCTCCCGCTGTGCCTGACCGCCCTCGCGATCGGTTTCCGCGGCCTGCCCACCGGAACCGGCCGGACCCCGCCGCTGCGACCCGCCGTCCGCGCGATGTTCTCCGACCACACCACCCGCCGCGCGGTCGTCGTCACCGCGTTGTCCGGGCTCGCGTTGTTCGGGACCTTCACCTACGTCTCCCTGGCCATCGCGCTGATCGGCGCCACGTCCGCGCTGCTCACCGCGATGACGGCCGGTCAGCTGGTCACCTCGGCGTCCTTCGCGGCGTGGGCGCGCCGGTGGCCGGACCTGCCGGCGTGGGGGCGGCTCGGTTGCGCCAGCGGCGCTGTGGGTCTCGTCCTGCTGGCCCTCGCGCCGCACGCCGGCGTGGCCGTGCTCGTGCCGGGGCTGTTCCTGGCCGGTGCCGCGTTCGGGCTCACCGCGTCGGCGTACACGCTGCTCGTGCAGACCACCGCGGCGAAGGAAGTGCTAGGCGCGAGCATGGGTGTGCTGGCCTTCGCGCGCCAGGCCGGAGGCGTCGTCGGCACCGCGGGCCTCGGCGCGGTCGCAGTGCTGTGCACCGGCGGGTTCGGCAGCCCGGGGTTGACGATCGCGTTCGCGTGCGCCGCTCTCGCGATGGCCGTGGCGCTCGCCGTCACACCCCGGGAAGCCGTCGACCTGAAGACCTCGAACACGGCGAGGTAGCTCGTGCCGCCGTGACCGTCCGCGATCGCCCGCGCGGGATCGGAGCCGAGGTACCGGGGGCGCCCATGTTCGTCAGCGTTGCCCGGTAGCGCCGGCGGTTGCCGACGATCCGGAGGCCTGTGCCGCGGCCGTCGCCGCGCGGTGACCGGCGCCACCCACTCGCTGTCACATCTCGCGCGGCCGTCTCGTCCCCTCGGCAGGACCACGAAGGAGGACGACATGCCACGCATCCCCGCGGTGTCCGAAAAGGACGCCGGCCTGCTCACCAAGCTCGTCTACCGCTACGCGCGCAAGCGTTTCGGCGCCGTGCCGGAGCCGTTCGCCGTCGCCGCGCACCGGCCGGCCCTGATGCGCGCCAGCGGGATCCACGAGATGCTCGTCGAGAAGGCGATCAAGCACTTGCCGGTGAACGTGGCCGAGCTCGCCCAGTACCGGACGGCCGTGCGGCTGGGCTGCTCGTGGTGCGTCGACTTCGGCACGATGCTGCAGAAGCACCACGGCCTGGACATCGACCGCCTGAAGAACATCGACGACTACGCCACGTCGGAGCTGTTCACCCGCGCCGAACGCCTCGCCCTCGCCTACGCCGACGCGATGTCCGAGACCCCGGTCGCGGTCACCGACGAGCAGGTCGCCGAGCTGGAGCGCGAGTTCGGCCGGCCCGGGCTGATCGAGCTGACCTACCTGATCGGCCTGGAGAACCAGCGCGCCCGCGTCAACAGCGCCCTCGACATCACCGACCAGGGCTTCACGTCGGGGGACGCGTGCCGGGTTCCGCAAGCCGGCTGAGCTTGTCGGGGTTGGCCTGGTCGTAGATCGCGGTGATCAGCCCGTCCCGGACGGTGAACGTCTCCAGGTGCGCGTCCAGCGGCCGGTAGCCGTCGCCGCCCGGGGCGGGCGGCAGGTAGAACCCGAGATCGCCGTTGACCAGCAGCGGACGGCCGCCCGCCAGCGCCTCCGGGCGGTAGAACCGCAGCAGGCCGAGGAAGAAGCGGATGATCTTGTCCGCGCCCACCATGACCTGCACCGTGGTCTTGGCCTTGCCGTCGCTGTCGCCGATGAGCACGACGTCGGGGTGCAGCACCTCGGCCACCGCCCGCACGTCGCCCTTGGCCAGCGCCGTCATGAACCGGTCGAGGATCTCCTGCTGCTCGGCCAGTTCCGCGCGCGGCGGCGGCTGCGCGTCGTCCAGCGCACGCCGTCCACGCGACGCGTGCTGCCGCGCCGTTGCCGTGGTGACGCCCAGGATCTCGGCGATCTCGTCGAACGGCACGGCGAACGCGTCGTGCAGCACGAACGCCACCCGCTGCTCGGGCGTGAGCTTGTCGAGCACGATCATCGCCGCCATCCGCACGCCCTCGTCGCGGACGGCGGCCTCCAGCGGATCGTCCGCAGTCGGCGCGCCCAGCGGTGTGACGATCGGCTCCGGCAGCCACTGGCCGACGTACTTCTCCCGCCGCGCGGTCGCCGAGCGCAGCCGGTCCAGGCAGATCCGCCCGACCACCGTGGTCAGCCAGGCCCGCAGCTCCTGGATCTCCGCACGCTTGCGCTCGTCCAGCGCGGCCAGTCGCAGCCACGACTCCTGGACCGCGTCCTCGGCGTCGCTCACCGAGCCGGTCAGCCGGTACGCGACGGCGGTCAGGTGCGCGCGCAGCCCGGCGAACTCCGCGGCGACCCCATCCAGCGTGCTCACACACCCGAGTGTGCCGTACGACCCGGCCCCGCCGGTCACTAGACTGGTCGTCGTGGCAGGCCGGATCCGGGAAAGTGACATCGCGGAGGTGCGCCAGCGCAACCGGATCGACGAGGTCGTGGGCGACTACGTGGCCCTGCGCAACGCCGGCGGGGGAGCGCTGAAGGGGCTGTGCCCGTTCCACGACGAGAAGACTCCGTCGTTCAACGTCCGGCCCACGCACGGCACCTTCCACTGCTTCGGCTGCGGTGAGGGTGGCGACGTCATCAAGTTCCTGATGAAGATCGACCACCTCCCGTTCGTCGAGGCGGTCGAGCGGCTGGCCGACCGCGTCGGGTTCCGGCTCACCTACGAGGGTGGCGGCGGCAGCGTCCAGCGTGACCGCGGCACGCGCAGCCGCATGGTCGAGGCGCACAAGGCCGCCGCCGAGTTCTACGCCGAGCAGCTGCGCACGCCCGAGGCCCAGATCGCCCGCGACTTCCTCGCCGAGCGCGGCTTCGACGAGACCGCGGCCCGCACGTTCACCTGCGGCTACGCACCGGCGGGCTGGGACAAGCTGACGAAGTACCTGCTCAACCGCGGGTTCGAGTTCAGCGAGCTGCTCAAGGCCCAGCTGGTCAAGGAGGGCCGCCAGGGCCCGATCGACCGGTTCCACCGGCGGCTGGTGTGGCCGATCCGCGACCTGTCCGGCGACGTCGTCGGGTTCGGCGCGCGGCGGCTGCACGACGACGACCCGATCCAGGCCAAGTACCTCAACACCAGCGAGAGCCCGATCTACAAGAAGTCGCAGGTGCTGTTCGGGCTCGACCTGGCCAAGCGGGAGATCGCCAAGCGGCACCAGGTGGTCGTCGTCGAGGGCTACACCGACGTGATGGCGATGCACGCCTCCGGCGTGCCCACCGCGGTCGCGTCCTGCGGCACGGCGTTCGGCGAGGAGCACATGAAGGTGCTGCGCCGCCTGCTGATGGACGACGACGCGTTCCGCGGCGAGATCATCTTCACCTTCGACGGCGACGAGGCGGGCCAGAAGGCGGCGCTCAAGGCGTTCGAGGGCGAGCAGACCTTCGCCGGCCAGACCTACATCGCGGTCGCGCCCGACGGCATGGACCCGTGCGACCTGAGGCTCGCCAAGGGCGAGGCCTCCGTGCGCGACCTGGTCGCCCGCCGCACGCCGCTGTTCGAGTTCGCGATCCGCAGCATCCTCAAGGAGTACGACCTCGACTCGGTCGACGGGCAGGTCGCCGCGCTGCAGCGCACCGTGCCGCTGGTCGCGCAGATCAAGGACCGCGCGAAGCGGGACGGCTACGCCACCAAGCTGTCGTGGTGGGTCGGCTGGCAGGACGAGGCCATGGTCGTGCGGCGCGTGCGGGAGAGCGCGGGCGGCGCGGTCCGGACCAACGGGCGCAAGCCGGTGCAGCGGGTCAACGGCGCCCCGGCGGCGGACGTGCCGCGCCCGGACCCGAACGACCCGCGGCTGATGGCGCAGCGCGAGGTGCTCAAGGCCGCGCTGCAGGAGCCGGCGTATGCGGGCCCGGAGTACGACGCGCTGCCCGAGGAGGCCTTCACCCACCCGGCGTACGTGGCGGTGCACCGCGCGGTGCTCAAGGCCGGCGGCACGGGCAGCGGGCTGGCCGGGCCGGCGCTGATCGACGCGGCGACCCCGTACACGCCCGACGGGCCGGTGCGCTCGCTGCTGTCCGAGCTGGCCGTGGAACCGTTGCGCGCCAAGGGCGAGGCCGACGGGCACTACATCGGCAGCATGATCGCCGCGGTGCAGGAGAACCTGGTCGGGCGGCAGATCGCGGAGATCAAGTCGCGGCTGCAGCGGCTGTCGCCGATCGAGGCGGCCGACGACTACCGCGCGTTGTTCGGTGACCTCGTCGCGCTGGAGGAGTACCGCAAGGCGCTCAAGGCGCAGGCCATCGGCGGGCTGGGGTAGGCCGTGCGGTGGCTGCGACGGCTGATCGGCGACCCGCTGCCGGAGGACTTCCCCGGACGCCTGGCCGAGGGGGAGAACGCGGTCGGGTCGGCGCCGGTCCGCGGTGGCGGGCACCTGGTGGTCACCGAGCTGGGGCTGTGGATTCCGGTGCCCGATGGCGCCCGGCGGATCGGCTGGCACCTGATCAGCAAGGCGGTCTGGGGTGACGGGGCGCTGACGGTCACCGAGGCCGACGAGACCGGCACGGCAGGCGCCGCGGTGGTGCTGCGCGACCGCGAGCCGGTGCGGTTCGAGCTGCCGCGGCCGGGCAAGGTGCCGTGGCTGGTCCGGCAGCGCGTGGACGGCTCGATCCGGGCGCGCCACCGGGCGGAGCTGACCAGCGGCGGGGTGTGGTTCGTGCAGCGGAAACTGCCCGGGCGTGACGGCGTGGTGCTGCAGGCGCGGCCGGATCCGGGCGTCGACCTCGACGTCGTCGCGGCGATCGCGCGGGAGGCCGCGGAGAAGCTGGCGCCGCCCCAGGCTTAGCAGTACGCTCGTACTGTGTGGGATCCTGCGAAGTACCTCGACTACGCGGACCTGCGGGGACGCCCGTTCTACGACCTGATCGGCCGGATCGACGCGGCTGAGCCTCGGCGGGTCGTGGACCTGGGCTGCGGGCCCGGAAACCTGACGTTGTCGCTGGCCTCGCGCTGGCCAGGGGCGAAGCTGGAGGCGCTGGACAGCTCGCCGGAGATGGTCGAGGCGGCGCGCACCGCGGGGCTCGATGCTCGGGTGGCCGACGTGCGCGAGTGGTCGCCGGAGCCGGACACGGACGTGGTGGTCACCAACGCGGTGTTGCAGTGGGTGCCGGAGCACCGTTCGTTGCTGCGGCGCTGGGTGGGGGAGCTGCCGTCGGGCGCCTGGTTCGCGATGCAGGTGCCGGGCAACATGGACTCGCCGTCGCACACGCTGGTCCGGGAGGTGGCGGCCCGGCCGGAGTGGTCTGCGCGGGTGGGCGGCCTGCGGGGCGTCGACGCGGTCGACACGCCCGCGGAGTACGCGGAGTTGTTCGCCGACGCGGGGTGTTCGGTGGACGCCTGGGAGACGACGTATGTGCAGCGGTTGAGCGGGCCGGACGCGGTGCTGGAGTGGATCACCGGGACCGCGTTGCGGCCGGTGCGGGCGGCGCTGGACGACGACGAGTGGCAGCGGTTCCGCGCCGAGCTGGCGCCGTTGCTGAACGAGGCCTATCCGCCGCGCGCGGACGGGACGACGTGGTTCCCGTTCCGGCGGGTGTTCGCGGTGGCGCGGGTGTGAGCGTCTAACATCCGCGGGTGGCCTCCTACGACGATCTTTTCGAGCACCTGGACGTGGCGTCACTGCCCGAGCGGCAGCAGCGGATCCTGGTCGCGATCCGCGATTGGGTGAACCGGTACGGGTACGCGCCGAACACGCGGGAGATCGGCGAGGCGGTCGGGCTGCGGTCCTCGTCGTCGGTGTCGAAGCACCTGGCGGCCTTGGAGGAGAAGGGGTTCCTGCGCCGCAGCGCGACGATGTCCCGGCCGATCGATGTGCGGGCGTTCCTGTCCGGTTCGTCGTCGCCTGGTTCCTCGTCGGATGATTCGGTGCCGGTGCCCGTGGTGGGTGACATCGCGGCGGGCACACCGATCTCGGCGATCGAGCAGCTGGACGACACGCTGACGCTGCCGAGGGAACTGACCGGCCGCGGTACCGTGTTCGGCCTCCGGGTGCGCGGCGACTCGATGATCGACGCGGCAATCTGCGACGGCGACATCGTGGTCGTGCGGCAGCAGTCGGAAGCCCACTCGGGCCAAATCGTCGCGGCGATGATCGACGAGGAGGCGACGGTGAAGGTCTACCGGCGCCGCAACGGCCACGTGTACCTGGAGCCGCGAAACCCAGCGTACGAGGTAATCGACGGCGACCGGGCCGTGATCCTGGGCGCCGTGGTGTCGGTGCTGCGGAGCGTTTGATCTTTTTCTCGGCATGGGGCACGTCACATGCCGGTGGCGTGCTCCTTTTTTGGTTGGCCAAGAAAACCCCAGGTCGGTGACCTGGGGTGGAAGCTCCCCCGGCTGGACTCGAACCAGCAACCCTTCGGTTTAACAGCTACATGGTGGCGGTTGGCGAGCTGGGCTTTTGCTGCTGCGGCTGGTTCTGTCTTCTCGGCTTTCACCAGGTCTGTTCGCGCTCGTCCGTCGCGGTTGATGTCACGATTGGATGTCAGCTACGGCGGCCAGCGCGGGCGAAACAACGCTGTTCAACGGGCTGCTGACTGACCGCTCGTCACCTTTCCGCGATCCAAAGCCGCCCATAGCCGGGCCGGGTGCCGTCAACCCTTGTAACCGATCACGCCGCACAGCCGAACTACGAGACGTGACTGTGCGTGTACGACCCGACCACCGGAGGCGTGATCGGCGCGAAGCGGGGTTGACGGCGCCCGGCCCGGCTTTGACCATCCGGCGATCGCGGAAAGGTGGCGCCGACCGGCAGCCGCCTGCCTCGGGTGCTCCGTGTCCTGCTTGTGCGCCTTCCCCAGCCCCGCGCGCGCCGGCCGACGGCGTTGAGCGCGGCCGTGCCGAGCGGAGCGGCCCAGCTCGGCCGCGCGCCAGTTCGGCCCGCGCGCCCGCCCGTCAGGGCGGCTTGAAGACGTAAAGAAAGTTCTCACCCACTCCACCGTTTCCCAAGGGAGCGCGATGTCTATCTCTCCCATATCTTCAGAAGTTGTGAGGATTGCTCTCGAAAAGACAGAGGGCGCTTCGTTTGAACGATTTGTCAACGAGTTCTATCCCGCGATTGCAGGTGGGAGCTATGTTCCGCTCGGAGGAAATAAGGATGGGGGTGCTGACGCGTTCGAGGGTGGAATTTTTGAATCGAACCGCACGACTAACGTATTCTACCAAGCTAGTATTGAGCAGGATGCGCAGGCCAAGGTCCGCCGCACAGTGAAGCGACTGCGTGAGTTCGGTAGATCACCGGAGAGGCTTATATATATCACATCCAAGCGCGTCAAGTACATTGACAAGGTCGAAGCGGACCTGACGGACGAACTTGACGTCTCCATAGTTATACGCGACGGGGAATATATCGTTTCTCACGTCAACGACGGTTTCCGCACCATTGCTGCATTCAATGAGCACCTCAGGCATTACACCGATTTCTTACGTAATATCGGAAGAAATAGCCTTATTGCACCGTCGAGGCATGTCAAATCGCCCGCAGTGTTCGTGTTTCTAGCTCAGGAAGTCGAACGGCGACGCGGAGATGAGAAGTTAGTTGACGCGGTGACCGATGCTTTGATTTTGTGGGCATTGGAGGGCACGGACCCGGAACTTGGTGAATTCCGAACCGAAGACCAGGTGCGAGAACGAATAATCCATGAATTGCCAAGCGTTGAAGCGCTCGTGGCACCGAGGTTGCGGCGGCGACTTCGCGCCATGTCTAGAAAGAGCTACGAGACCGGCAGAGCTGTCCGGTGGTACCAGCAAGACAATAAGTTCTGTCTTCCCTATGAGACCCGATCCAGGCTCGAAGGGGAGAACGTCAAGGACGAGGGCCTGATTCTTGACGTCAAGCAAAGCCTTGAGCAACGCATCCGGCAAGCTGACCCCGACGGACTCGGAGAAAAAGGCATCGCCAGTGCTGCAGAGGTTTCATTGCGAGCGCTTCAATTAGCATTCGAAAAAGAGGGGCTAGAATTTTCTTCGTTTCTGGAAGATCCCTCGGCGAGTTCGGACTATCCGGCTATCGCGGACGCCATCAAGCAGGCTCTCAGCGAGTTTGGGCATTCCGGCAGACGTGGTTTGAGTATCGGCGCTGCGGCGTTCGACGCGGTTCGGCGAGTTCTCTACGACTCGAATGAAGATGAGAGAACTTATCTCCACAAATTGGCGAAAACGTACGCATTGCTCTTCACCTTGAACACGGAACCCCGGCTTGTAGAGTTTTTCCAAGACATGGCGGGAGACTTCTACCTCTATGTCGGTTCCGATGTGTTGATTAGGGCACTCAGTGAATACTACCTCAACACTCCTGATCAAATGACAAAGAACACTCTGCTGATGGCTCGACGTCTTGGCGCCAAACTAATACTCACTGGTCCTGTCCTTGAAGAAGTCATCGGTCATCTGCGCGTCTGCGACGCAGAATATAACAACCATGTCGCCGGCCGAGAAAGCCACCTGACGTACGAAGCAGCACGCGAAGCTCCACATATCTTACTGCGTGCGTATCTGTATGCACGCTTGCGTGACGATCTAGGCAGACGCCGGCCGAAAGGATGGCCGGCCTTTGTGGGACTCTTCTGCGATTATGGCGATTTACGCCGACCGTCGGCGCAGGACGCGGTTCGGATGTATCTTCAGGTCACATTCGGTCTCGAATTTCGGACCCGTGAAGAACTGAGAGCCTTCAGTAGTGACTCCGACGTCGAATCACTAACGGCAGCCCTTGAGACGGACAAGAAAGATCGACGCCTTGCGTACAATGACGCTTTGATGGCTCTGGCAGTTTACGGACGTCGGAATAAGAGGCGAGAATCATCAACCGTGTCGGAATTTGGGTATCAGACCTGGTGGTTGACAGGCGAAACCTCGATCTTGAAACACACTCGACCCCTGGTGCGGGAACATGGATCACGTTATGTAATGCGCCCGGATTTTCTGCTCAACTTTTTCACGCTGGCTCCAAAGGCAGCTGACGCTAGGTCTGCATTTTCTGCCGTCTTTCCCACGTCCCTTGGCGTACGATTAGGCAGAAGGATTGACTCCGGTACATTTCATAAAATAATGGAAAAGGTCGGCGCTGCCGAGGACATGGATGAGGCGCGCAGGACAGCTGCAATTGCGAGGATTTGCGATCAGCTCAAGAGTGACTTCAATCGCGAGTATTTTTTACTTGAGGACCGCGGTGGGCATAATGGTTCAGGGATTGACCGCGATGCAGCATATAGGGCTCAGTCTAATGATTGAACCTCGGAGGAGGTTGCACTTGCTGCAGGTGAGCTTGTGCTAGCGGGCACTTCGCCAATCCGCGCCGAGTGCTGAAAGGATTTCCAGCGGTGATCGCCCAATAGCGAGGGCAACGTGTTTCAGCTCGACTACGTCGAGCCGTCGCTCGCCAGCCTCGTACTTGCTGACAAACGACTGCGGCACCCCTAGTTGCTCCGCTATCTGCGCCTACGTGAGGCCGGCCTCCTCGCGTAGCTCGCGCAGGAGGCGGCAGAGCTGCTGGTACTCGGCCGAGTAGATCGACTTCTCCACCTGTCAAGGCGACCGGACAGCCAGCAGATATCCCAAAATCGGATACTCCGGCTCTCGTGCCCTGCCGCAACGGGCGGCACCGCCACGCGGCGGGGCGCGCAACCGGTATTGCCGACAGGCAGGAGGGAGCATGAGCGATGACCTCGACGGCCAGGCCGTCGACGAACGCATCGTCTTTGATCGGGACGGCAACCCGGACAAGTACATCTACGATCAGCTGGCCGATCATCTGGCCAGGCTCATTGCTGCGGGCCAACTGAAGCCCAACTCCCCACTGCCGGCCGAACGGCGGCTGGCTGCCGAGTACGGCGTCTCACTGGGCACGGCCCGCCACGCGACCAGAATTCTCAGAGATCTCGGCCCGGTCGTGACCGTCCGCTCCAAGGGCACCTTCGTGCGCGGGCCTCGTGCGTCCGCTGAATCTTGACGTTACGGTGGGCGGATGTCGCTGATTTCGTGAGCATACGACCTCTCCGAGGCGAAGCTGCATGACGCGCTGCCTCGACGATGGGCCCACGTCCAAGGGGTTGCTCGGCAGGCGCGCACCCTCGCGCCAGTCGCCGGATCGGACGCCGAACTGCTCGAAGCCGCGGCCATCCTTCACGACGTCGGGTATGCCCCCGATCTGGTCGACACTGGCTTTCATCCCATCGACGGCGCTACCTATCTCGTGAAGATCGATGCCCCCGAGCGGCTCGTGCACCTCGTCGCACACCACTCCTACGCCGTTTACGAAGCCGAACTGCGGGGGCTGACCGAAGAACTGGCCGACTTCCACGACGAACGCGGCTCGATCCGCGACGCCCTCTGGTATTGCGACCTGACCACCTCGCCGGACGGCGAGACCGTCGACGCCGAAGACCGCATCGCGGATTTCAAGCGGCGCTACGGCCCTGACCATCTTGTGACTCGGTTCATCACCGGCGCCACTCCCGAACTGCTGGCAGCCGTCGAGCGCACGAAGGGCCGTCTTTCCGCCGTCTCGGCGGCTAACCCAAATGGACGTCCGCAGGGTTCTTGATCGCGTAATCGATGCGCAGCCGCATCGAGGGGTGGATGTCCAGCTCGTTCAGGCGCTCCGGCGCCACCCAGTGCACCTGTCGTGACTCCGAGCTGGGCCGCAACGTGCCTGCAAGTGGGCGGGCGTGGAAGCAGATCGAAAACTCCTGCCGCACTTCACCATCGTCATAGGCGATCACGTGCTTCGGGTCGGAGTAGATGCCGCTGATCCCGATCACCTCGACCGTCAGCCCGGTCTCTTCCTCGACCTCGCGCCGTACGGCATCCACCACCGATTCGCCGAGGTCCTGGGCTCCACCCGGGAGCGCCCATAGTCCGTTGTCGGTGCGCTCGATCATCAGGATGTCGCCGGCCTCGTTGCGCACCACAGCGGCGACCGCAGGCACGATGCTGTTGGCCGCCGGGGCGTCAGGGTCGTCGTAGTAGTCCTTCTTCGGCACGAGCCTCAGTCCTCCCACTTGTGCGGTTGAGCGTGCTCCCACACGGCGGTGAAGCTGTCCGCGTAGGTGGTGAACAGGTCACCCGCCGACAGTCGCCGCAAGTGCAGGGCGGGGGCGTGAGCGGCCATCTTGCCGTAGACGTGCGGGTTCACGATCATCTCGTCGTCGAACCGGAAGATGCTGTTGTACAGCACCGTTCGGTGCGTGCGGATCTCGATTCCGGGTACGCCGTCGAGCTTGCGGAAGTAGGCCAGGGCGTGGTCGATCTTCGCCGAGATCGTGTGCGGGCCGATGCCCTCGTCGGTGCTGCGCTGAATCACCGCCGGTGCGTCCCGGTCGCCGAACAGCAGCCGGATCCGTGCCCCTGCCTCGGCCTTGCGGCGCAGCAGCTCCAGCAGCCCGGGCTTCTCGGTCATGAACATGCCCACGTAGACCAGCATGTCCACGTACGTCGTCACCTCGTCCAGGAGCTTGTCCCAGAGGTCGGCCGGCACCGAGTTGCGGTGGGCGTAAACCTTCACGATCTCGGAGTTGCTGACCTCGCTCGCCTTGGCCTCGGACAGCGCGTCAGGCCACAGGTAGCTCTCGCTCTCCTGCAAGATCGCGGCGATCTTGTGCCGCGACTTCGCGTAGGGCGTGCGGCCCTTGGTGATCCAGCGCTCGACCGTCTTCGGTGTTTCGGGGCGGTGTCTGTTTGAGCGCTCGAGACCTTGCCCGGGATCTGCTTCGCCGCGCTACCAGCCCCGACTACCACTGGACGTCATGCCTGGGGCCGCCTGCTCCCGACCTGTGCGCCTTCATGTGGAAGCGGACTGGGGCGGCGGTGAAGTCGAGCGGGTCACTGACGACATCCCGGATGGACTGCTCTACGTCGCGTGCAAGAACCGCCGCGCCTCGTCTGTCCGGCGTGCGCGGAGAGCTATCGGACTGACACCTACCAGCTCGCGAAGACAGGGCTCGTCGGCGGCAAGCGCGTGCCCGAGACAGTGGCCGAGCACCCGTGCTTCTTCGTCACGCTCACCGCGCCGGCCTTCGGTTCGCGGGCCCGGTGACCGCAGGGTGACCACCACCCCGCGACAGCCCTCGGACCCCCGGCAGGCGAGCCGCTACGCCTGCGTCGCCTTCGGTTCGCGGGCCCGGTGGCCGTTCGGCCCACTGTGGGAGCGCGCGAACGGCAGCTTGTCACCCACCTTCTCGCCGACCTTGGCGCGCACGACGCCAGCCGCGCCCTGGACCGCGGGGTGGTCGGCGACCGCCCGGTAGGTCCGCACGATCTGCTCGTACCTCGCACGCCCCGCCCGCGCCCCGAGCACGTACCCGACGGCCGCGCCGAGCAGGAAAGTCTTCATGCCCGCCTCCTGGTGTGTCCGGCTCGATCACTCATTGTCCCCCAAGGCGCGCGAAACTGCCGGGGGGTGCTTGCAGAGCGCGATCGCCCATGAGCTAGAGTTCTCTCCCGTCAGCCCGGAGCGATCCGGGCAGGCCAGAGCGTTCCCCTGTAGCTCAATTGGCAGAGCATTCGGCTGTTAACCGAAGGGTTGCTGGTTCGAGTCCAGCCGGGGGAGCAGTGCAAACAGGGCCCCGGAGATTCTCCGGGGCCCTTTTGACGTCCAGGGGTGACATCAGTTCCCCGCGGCCAACTGGTTCATCCGCTCGGCCATCTGCCTCTTCGCCTGGTTCCATCACCTCGTGGATGGTCACCCCGTCCTCCAGGAGCAGTGTCGCGCAGGTGTGGCGCAAGTCATGCACGCGGCTGCGATCGATGCTCGCTCTCCGTAACACTCGGTGTTCACGTTCCTCGGCACGACCACCCTCCCGATCGGGTGATGAACACGAGCTCGTCCAGCTGCCCCGGCGGGTGCGCCTTGAGGGCGCAACGCAGACGGGCGGCAGGCAGCACGATCCAGAGCGCTGACAGCCTGGTCCGACAGCGAGGCCTCACACCCCCACCGAGGAGGGGAGGCTCACCCACTGCACGGGTTTCGCTCCTGATCGTTTTGGTACCCGAGCCGTATGAGATCACGACGGCCCCTGTCCCTGGCGGTCATCGGCGTCGGGCCTCGGGGGTTGTCCGTGCTGGAACGGCTCGTGGTGCGGCTCGCGGCTGCTCCGCGGCCCGTGACGATCTGGGCGGTCGAGCCGGTCGAGCCAGGGCCGGGACGCGTCTGGCGCACCCGGCAGTCCGGGTGGTACGCCACCAACGCCACGGCCGGTGAACTGACCGCGCACTCCCCGGACAGCCCGTTCCCCGGACGGGACTTCGCGGCGTGGTCGGCCGTCGCGCCGCACGAGTATCCCTCCCGCCGTCACTACGGCGCCTACCTGCGGGAAACGTTCCACCGGCTGTGCGCCGAAGCGCCGGACGGGGTGGAGATCCGGCCTGTCACCACGCAGGTGACCGGCCTGACCCGCACGGCGAGTGGGCTGCGGTTGCGGCTGCCGGACAGGACGATCCTCGCCGACAAAGTCGTTCTGACCACCGGCCACAGCGACCTGGAACCGTCCGAGGAGGACCGGCGGCTCCGGGCGAGCGGCCGGGTCCTGGGGCCGGGCATCGCCGCCGACCTGCCGCTCGACGACATCCTCGCCGGGGAGACCGTCGCGGTTCGCGGGCTCGGCCTCACGTTCTACGACGTCGTCCGGTCGCTGACCCTCGGCCGCGGCGGCCGCTTCACCCGCGCGGACGGAAAGCTGCGGTACGTGCCAAGCGGCGACGAACCGCTGATCGTCGCCGGGTCGCGCAGCGGTCTGCCCTTCCTGGCGCGCGCCCAGGTGCACCGCCCCGACCTCGCCCCGGACCCGGTGCTGCTCACCACCGCCCGCCTGGACCGGTTGCGCACGGCCGCGCTGGACGCGCGCGGCAGCACCAAACTGGACTTCGCCGCCGAGGTCGAACCGCTGATCTGGGCGGAGGTCGAGCACGCCTACTACCGCCGGATCGTCGGCCTCCGCGACGGCGAGGACGAGGCCACGCGCTTCACCACCGCGTTCCCGGACGTGGTGGACGAGCGGGACCGCGTGGACGAACGCCGCACGGGCAAGGTGCTCGCCGCGTTCGGCCTCACCGACGTGCCGCCCCTGCGACCGGAGGAGCTGGCGCGCCCGTTCGACGGACTGTCCTTTGCGGACCCGGCGGAGTTCCGCGCGCGGCTGCGGGAGGTCCTGGTGCGGGACGTCGCGGAGAGCAGGCGCGGCCCGGAAGGCAGCCCGGTCAAGGCGGCGCTGGAGATGCTGCGCACCCTGCGGCCCGCGCTGCCCGGGATCGTCGACTTCGGCGGGCTGCTGCCCTCGTCGCACCGCGACTTCCTGTCCCGGTTCGTGCCGGCGAACTTCCTGCTGTCCGCCGGGCCGCCGCCGGACCACGTGGAGCAGCTGGTCGCGCTCCTCGACGCCGGTGTGCTGGACGTCGTCGGCCCGGACGCGCGGATCGACGCCGGGTTCACGATCTCCTCGCCGCGGGTGGCCGGATCGCGGCGGAACGCGGGCACCCTGATCGACGCGCGCGCCCCTGGCCCGGACCTGGCGCGGGACCGCAACCCGCTGCTCCGGCAGATGCTCGCCGACGGGCTGATCAGCGAGTTCGTCAACACCGACCCGGCGACGGGGGAGTCCTTCGCCACCGGCGGGCTCTCGGTCACGCCCGCGCCGTTCCGGGTCGTCGACGCGCGCGGTGAGCCGGCCCCGGACATCCACGCGCTGGGCGTGATCACGCAGAACACCCGGTGGTTCACCCAGGTCGGCACCGGACGGCCCGGCCAGGACAGCCCGTTCTGCCGCGACGCCGACGCGATCGCGGCCGCGATGCTGGGGGCGGCATGACCGTCACCGTGGGCGTCGAGGAGGAGTTCCTGCTGGTCGACCGGCGGAACCGGCTCGCGGCCGCGGCGCCTGCCGTGCTCGCCGGGTCCGACGACGTGGCCGGGGAGCTGCAGCCGGAAATGGTGAGCTGCCAGGTCGAATCGGTCACGCCGGTGTGCGAGCAGTCCGACGAGCTGCTCGAGTGCCTGCGGGACCAGCGGGCGCGGCTGCGCGACGGCGCGGCGAGCGCCGGTCTGCGGCTGCTGGCCGCCGGGTCCCCGCCGATGAGCGCCGATCCGGTGCGGCTGAGCCCCGGCCGTCGGTACCGGCGGATCGCCGACCACTTCCGGGGTCTGATGAGCACGGCACACGTGTGCGGGTGCCACATCCACCTCGGCGTCCCGGACTCCGACACCGGCGTGCGGGTGATCAACCACGTGCGGCCGTGGCTGCCGGTGCTGCTGGCGGTCAGCGCCAACTCGCCGTTCGCCGAGGGGGCCGACACCGGGTACGCGAGCTGGCGGTACCTGGCGATGTCCCGCTGGCCCAGCGGCGGCCCGCCGCCCTACGCCGACTCGGCCGGGCAGTACGAGGAGCTCGTCGACGAGATGGCGCGGTCGGGCGCGATCATGGACCCGGGGAACCTCTACTGGGACATGCGCCTGTCGCCGCGCCACCCGACGGTCGAGATCCGTGTGTGCGACGTGGCGGCGACGGAACGGGAGGCGGCGCTGCTCGCGGTGCTCGCGCAGGGCCTCGCCGCCACGGCTTTCGCCCGGATCGGCGACGGGGTGGACGCGCCGCGGGTGCCGCAGGAAGTGCTGCGGGCCGACCTGTGGCGCGCGGCGCGGGACGGCCTGGACGGGACCTGCGTCGACCCGGTGGACCGGGTGCTGCGGCCGGTTCCGGTGGTGCTCGCCCGGTTGCTGGACGAGGTCCGGCCGCACCTGGACGGCGGGGCGAAGGAGTTCGCCGAGCAAGCGGTGCCGTCGCTGGTGGCGGCCGGCGGCGGGGCGTCGCGGCAGCGGGCGGCCTTCGAGCGCGGCGGGGTCGGCGCGGTGGTCGAGCTGCTCACCGGTTCCGGGAATTACCCGGAGGTGCCGCGGGGCGGCCCTCGTTAGCCTCGGTGATCGTGTTGTTGCGTACTTTCCAGCCGCTGTCCAGGGTGACCGGCGACCTCGTCGGCGACTGGGACCGCGTGCCGGCCGGGCTCGTGACGCCGTACCGGGCGATGGTGGCGGCGATGGAGCGAGCCGGGGTCGGCACCGGTGGGCGGCCGCCGGTGTGGGCGTGGCACGGGGAGCTGCGGCTGATCGACGCGATGTTGCTGTTCGACGCCGAGCACGAGCTGAGCCGCGGGTTCGCGACGATCGAGTTCGACGCGCCGGCGGAGCTGGTCGTGGAGTCGGACTACGGGCGGTGGAACGACTTCCTCGCCGCGTCGCTGGAGGGGCGGGAGTGCGCGTGGGACCTGGGGCCGGTTGTGGGCGAGCCGGTTCAGGTGTGCCTGCCGTACGTGCGGGCGTCGTGGGTGCGGGAGGTGCGGCCGCTGCCGACCGGCGGGTGGGACCGGCTCGACCCGGCCGCCGCCGTGTGACGTCTTGTCTTGTTCTGTCATTGACCGGCCGCGGCTCCAGCGATGACGATCGCAGTGTGGGGACCGAAACCGAGTTGACCTGCGGCGACGTGGTGCTGCTGGGCCTGCTCGCGGACGGGCTGTCGCCGGAGGAGGTGGCCGGGCGGGTGGGCCTGTCCGGTCGCACCGTGCGACGCCGGATCCGGGCGGTCTGCGACCGCCTCGGCGTGGCGACGCCCATCGAAGCGGTGGTGTGGGCCGTCCGGCGCGGGGTGATCTGACCCCGCGCCGGCGGGCGACTGGGGAGTGCTGCGCGCGGGCACGTGCGGCGGGGGTCCGGCTCCGGCGGGCCTGCCACACCCCGCCGGAGCCGGAACCCCCACCGCTGCCGCGGCTACCGCTGCCGCTGCCGCTGCCGCTGCCGCTGCCGCGGCTACCGCTGCCGCTGCCGCGGCTATCGCTGCCGCGGCTATCGCAGGCGCAGCGCGGCCAGGTAGTCGTGCATGCGGTCGGCCCGGGAATCGGTCAGCGGGTTGCTCTGGTCGTCGTTCTCGATGATGAACTCGCGCATGCCCAGGCGGGTCGCCCCGCTGAGGATCGTGCGGTAGTCGACCACCCCGGTGCCCAGGTCCGCCAGATTGCCGTTGGCGTCCAGGTCCTTCACGTGCGCCAGCAGCATCCGGCCCCGGTTGGCCCGGATCAGCTCGACGTTCTCCTGCGCGCTCAGCCCCGCCGCGGACGACCACCCCATGTCCAGCTCCAGGTACAGCAACTCGGGATCGGAACTGTCCAGCAGGATCTGGTAGAAGGTCCGCCCATCCGGACCATGACCGGTGAACTCGCTGGTGTGGTTGTGGTACCCCAGCTTCATCCCCGCCCGGCGGATCCGCTCCCCGGCCCGGTTGAACGCGGGCCCGGCCTCGGCGAAACCCTCCGCCGTGTCCGGCACCCCGCCGGGGCACACGATGTAGCGCTGCCCCAGGATCCGCGCCATCTCGATCAGCTCACCGACCCGCGCCTCGTCGAGGAACTCCGCGTACCCGTGGTGGCTGGACACCGCCCGCAGGCCGTACTTGTCCAGCAGCGGCCGGATCTCCCGCGCGTGCGCCGGATCCGTGCCACCGGGGAATCCGGCGAACTCCAGGTTCCGGTACCCGGCCCGCGCGAGCGCCCGCAGCACCGCCTCCGGCTGTGACATGAACGCGTCCCGCACCGAGTACATCTGCAGCCCGATCCGGCTGTTCGGGATCCGCCGCCCCGGCGACGCGGCCGCTACCGGAGCAGCCCCCACCACCGCCACCCCGGCCGCGGTCGCCGCCACGCCCGCCAGGAACTTGCGCCGGTCGAAGACGACCGGAACTCCACCACACATGACGCTCTCCTTCCCAGAAATCAGTGTTCGTGGACACCGGCCGGCATCGTGCCGTCGGCGTTGCGGACCAGGAACATCCCCGCCATCCCCATGTCCGAGTGGTTCTGGACGTGGCAGTGGTACATCCACATCCCCGGCCCGACCCCCTCACCGGCGATCACCTGGAACCCGAACGACACCCCGGGGTTGAGGTCCTTGATGTCGATCAGCGGGCTCGGGTCGTACTCGCTGGTGCGCATGCCGGTCCGGTTGTCCAGCCAGCGGTGCCCGTGCAGGTGGAAGGTGTGGAAGTTGCTGCCGTGCCCGATCGCGATCCACTCCACCCGCTCGCCGAGGTTTGCCTCGAACGTCGGCGCGTCGTGGTGCGCCCGGTTGTTGATCATCATGTCGTTGAACACCACGGTGAACTGCCGCTTCGGCAGCAGATCGCCCTGCCGCCGCACCACCAGCGCCCCGTACAGGCCCTTGAGCACACCCTCGGTGCCGTGCTCGGTGCCCATCGCGTGGTCGTGGTAGTGCCAGTAACCCGCCGTGCCCTCCGCCCACGACCCGTCCGCCCGCCGGTAACCCACGTGACTGCGCCAGGTGTAGCGCCGGGTCTGGCCGGGCATCACCGCGGACCCGTTCATCAGGGTGCCGTCGGAGTTCACGTCGTAGTCGACGCCGTGCGGGTGCAGCGACAGCACCCGGTCGGTCGTGTTGACCAGGTCGATCTCGAGGGTGTCGCCCTCCCACATCTCCAGCACCGGCCCGGGCACCGTCGCCCCGCCGGGCGCGAGCCCGTAGCCGTACAGCTCGTCGGAGATCTTCTCGGCGTACATCGTGATCCGCCGGGTCGTGCCCTGCGCCCGCACCGGGGCGGCCGCCGCGACGCCGGGCACCGACGCGGCCAGCCCGGCCGCCGCGGTGCCGAGCACGGCGCGCCGCGTCATCTTGGCCATGGAAAGGTCCTTTCGTGGAGAGGAGTCACACCATGCGTTCGAACGCCGGGTTCGGCTGCCGCTCCTGCTTCGAGGGGCCGCTCGACGACACGACGGTGAACGTGACGCTGCCGATCTCGCTGGTGTTGCCCGCCTCGTCGGTGGCGCGGTAGCGGACCGTGTGGGTGCCGACGCGGTCGACGACGAACGGCTTGTTGTAGCGGGTGAACACGTTGCCGTCCAAGGAGTACTGGATGCGCGCGACGCCGGAGGCCTCGTCGGTCGCGGCCAGGGTGACCGTCACCGGGCCGACGTAGTCCCACGACCAGTTCTGCGGCCCGGCCAGCTGCACGGTGACCACCGGCGGGGTCAGGTCGCCCGCTTCGGCGATGGTGAACGACAGCATCTGCACGGCGCTGGTGTTGCCGGCCCGGTCGGTCGCGCGGTAGTGCAGCATGTGCGTGCCGACCGCGGTGATGGTCACCGGCTGGCCGTAGCGGACGAAACCGGTGCCGTCCAGGTCGTACTCGATGGAGGCGATCCCGGACTCGGTGTCGGTGGCCGCCAGGACGAGGGTGGCCTTGCCGGCGTAGGAGCCCTCGGTGTTCAGCTCACCGTCCAGGTCGGCGGTCACGAACGGCGCCGTGACGTCGCCGAGCGGATCCACCTTGACCGTCAGGGTTTTCGGCTCGCTGGTGTTGCCGGCCTTGTCGGTGGCGCGGTAGGTCAGGGTGTGCGTGCCGGTGCCCAGCACCAGCGGCTGGCTGTAGGTCGCGTACGCGCCGCCGTCCATTGTGTACTCGATCTTCGCCACGCCGGACTCGCCGTCGGTCGCGGTGAGCGTCACGGTCGCGCTGCCCGCGTAGTTCCCGGCGTCGTTGCGCTCGCCCGCGACGCTGGCGTTCACCACCGGCGCGGTGGTGTCCTCGTTCGGCTGCACGACGTTGATCACCAGCGTCTTGGGGTCGCTGGCGTTGCCCGCCTTGTCGGTGGCGCGGTAGTGCACGGTGTGCGCGCCCGGCGCGGTGATGGTGACCGGGCCGCTGTAGGGCCGGTAGGTGTCGTCGTCGAGCGTGTACTCGACGGTGCCGACGCCGGAGCTGTCGTCGGTCGCGGTCAGGGTGAGGGTGGCGGTGCCGACGTAGTTGCCGTCGGGGTCGGTGGTGCCGTCGACGGTCGCGGTCACCTCCGGCGGGGTGGTGTCCTGCTCGCCGCTCTCGGTGACGATCAGCTCGCCGCTCATCGTGTGCCCGGGCATCGCGCAGTAGTAGCGGTACTTGCCCGGCGTGAGGGTCACCTGCGCCTGGTGCAGCCCGTGCTCGGCGTCCAGGGGGCTCGCGGTGATGTTGAGGTCGACGTCGTGGTTGTAGCCCGGCGTCGACGTGTCGAAGGTCAGCGTGTGGGTCATGCCGGTGGTGTTGCCGGTCTCGGTGCTGTTCTCGAACACGATGGTCGCCGCGCCCGCGACCGCCGTGGCAGGCGCCGAGGCGTACTCGGTCAGGCTGTCGTCGGCGGTCCAGGTCAGCACCTGTTCCGCCGCCGCGGTGATCGGCACGGGCTCGGCGATCGCGGCGGTGGTCGTGCCGGTGAGCAGGCACAGTCCCGCCGTCGCGGCCACCAGAGCGCCACGCAGAATTCTCATGGGATTCCTCGCAGGGTGGAGCCGGTGGCGCCGCACGCGGCGGCGCCACCGGGGGATCGGGATTGCTAGAGCTGCCGCACCCGGATGTTGCGGAACTCGATCACGTCGCGGTCGCTGTGGTTCTGCAGACCGATGAACCCGCTGAAGAACTGCCGCAGATCGGTCGGCGGGTCACCGGCGCGCGAGGACTGCTTGCCCGGCGTGTTGTCGAACTCGTTGATCACCACGCCGTTGCGGATGATCGTGTAGTGCTGGCCGGTCACCCGCACCTCGTAGTCGTTCCACACGCCCTTCGGCGTCGGCATCGCCCGGTCCAGCCCCACCTGGGAGAAGTTGTAGACCGAACCGGTCTTCTGCGCATCCCCCGCGGTGTTGTCGTTGATCTGGATCTCCTGTCCACAGTAGATCGCGACCCACGCCTGCGACGTCCGCGCCGAGCCGACCGTTCCGCAGCTGCCCGGCGGGCGTTGCTCCAGCGGGGTTCGCACGTCGGGGAACCGGGTGAACACGCCGCTGTTGGCCCGGTCGCCGGCCGGCGCCACGTCGCGGAACTGCAGCCGCACCGAGAAGTCGCCGAACGCCTTGCCGGAGTACCACAGCATGCCCATGCCACCGGCGCTGTGCAGGGTGCCGTCGGGTTGCAGGTCGAACCGGCCGTCCGGCGCCTGGGTCCAGCCGTTCATCGAGGTGCCGTCGAAGAGCCACTCGTAGGCGGTGGACCGGCCCACCTGGGACGCCGAGGCGGCCCGGATCAGCTGGTTGGCCTCCTTGTCGGACAGCAGCCCGAAGCCACGCAGCTTCGTGACCACGTCGGTGGCGTACGTGGTGAACGCGTCGTGGCTCGCCCACGGCCGCTCGTCATCGACAAGGTCGTTGATCGTGCAGCCGAGGCCGATGTTGCGGTTGGGCACCGCGGTTTCGTTGTCCAGGAACCACACCTTCTGCCGGGCGTCCGGCGCCGGGCAGCTGATGGTCACCGGCAGGTTCGCGGTGGCCTTCGTCCCGTCGGCGTAGGTGACCTCCAGCGTCGCGTAGTAGGTGCCGCCGCGCAGGTAGGTGTGCTGGGGGTTGGCCTCGGTGGAGGTGGTGCCGTCCCCGAAGTCCCAGCGCCACGCGACGCCGCCGGCCTTGGCGCTGTTGAACGCCATGGTCATCGGGCCGGCCTGGGTGGTGGTCCCGACGGTCGCCGACTCCGGAGCCGGGGTCGCCGCGCCGCCGTGGTAGGTGATGCGCAGCAGCTTCTGGTTCGGGTCGAGGCTGAAGAAGCCACCGGCGTAGTCCAGCAGGTACAGCGCGCCGTCCGGGCCGAACTTGGCGTCCATCCAGCTCTGCAGGCCGCCCTCGCCTCCGCCGCCCTTGATGATCTGCCGCAGGTCCTCGGCGAACGCGGGCGCGCCCTGAGTCGGCACGCGCGCCGGGTCCAGCGTCACCGCGATGCGGTTGTTGCCGTTGGACTCGTCACCGATGAACCACTTGTCCTCCCAGTACGCCGGCCACGCGACGCCGCTGGCGGTGTTCACCTCGGCGCGGTGGTAGGTCGGGCCGGACATCACGGCCTGCCCGCCGCCCTTGAGGTAGGGCTCGGTGTAGGTCGCCTCGGACTCCACATAGGACGGGATGCCGCTGCCGTCCGCGCGCGCCGGGTAGACCGGCCCGCCGCCCTGCGGCGAGTACCAGATCGCGTTGTCCCGCGCGGGCGGGATGTCCACCAGGCCGGTGTTGCGCGGCGAGGTGTTCTTCAGGTTGTCGCAGTCGTACCAGCCGGTGAGCACGCTGGCGTCGGTGTTGCTGCGGTCGCGGTAGGGCTGCCGGTTCCCCATGCAGTACGGCCAGCCCTGGTTGCCCGCCGAGGTGATGACGGTGGCCGTCTCGTACTTGGCCGGGCCCAGTTCGGGGTTCGGGGCGCCGGCGTCCGGGCCGACCCAGCCCGCGGTGAGCCAGTCGTGCTGCCGGTCGATCGCCAGGCGGGCGATGTTGCGCACGCCCATCACGTAGATCTCCGGCCGGGTCTTGCCGCCGCCCTCCTCGGCGCCGGTGAACAGGTTGCCCTGCGGGATCGTGTAGGTGCCGTCCGGCTCCGGGTGGATGCGCAGGATCTTGCCGTTGAGGTCGTTGGTGTTGCCCGAGGTGCGGCGCGCGTCCTGGAACGACGTGCCCTGGTACTCGGCGGTCCAGTTGTTGCCGGAGTAGCCGTCGGAGCCGCCGGAGGAGTTGTTGTCGCCGACGCCGATGTAGAGGTTGCCCGCGTCGTCGAAGGCCATGCCGCCGCCGGCGTGGCAGCAGCTGTGGATCTGGGCAGGCCAGTGCAGCAGGTCCTTGCGGGTGGCCTGGTCGATGGTCTGCCGCGCGGCGTCGTAGGTGAAGCGGGACACCGTGCGCTGGCCGATCCGCTTCTCCCGGTCGATGGACTCGTGCGGCATCCAGTAGACGTAGAACCAGCCGTTGCGGGCGAAGTCCGGGTCGAGCGTCATGCCGACCAGGCCTTCCTCGTTCTTGACCAGTTCGTCACCGCTGCCGCGGTTGCCCATCACGGGCAGCGTGGTGAGCAGCTTGACCTGCTTGGTCTTCGGGTCCCACTGGTGGATGGTGCCGCAGCCGAGGCCGACGTTCGGGTCGTTCCAGTCCACGATCGGACCGGACGGGCAGGCGGCCTTGCCGATGTAGAACACCTTGCCGTCGGGGGCGATGGTCAAGCCGTGCGGTTCGCCGATCTGGTCGAGCTGGCCGGGCTGGTTCGGCTTGGTGAGCCGCTCCACGGTGTAGTTCGAGGCGATCGTGGCCTTGCAGTCGCCGCGCACCATGCCGGTGGTCCAGCGGATCGCGCCGAGCAGGTGGCCGCGGAAGAGGTGGTCGGTGGTCCAGCTCTCGACGGTGCGGCCCATGCCGGTGTAGAAGGAGCGGCCGCCGTCGTAGTCGCGGCACCAGGACACCGGGTGGAACGCGCCGTTGCTGCCCTGGCCCGGCTGGTACTTCCACTCCTCGACCTGCGCGATCGTGTGCACCTGGCCGACCGGGTTCGGGCTCCAGTTCAGCCACTGGTCGGAGCGGGTCCAGTTCAGCGGGAGGCCGGCGTTCGCGGGGTGCTGCCGGTCGGTCACGTCGACCACGGCCTGCTGCACCGAATCGGGGCTGGTGGCGGGCCGGGTGCCGATCAGGCCGGTGAACCAGTCCGATGTGGACTGCGCGCGGGCGGCGTCGTGGACGCCGACGAACCCGTTGCCCGCCGCGACGAACGCCTTGAGCGCGTCCTCCTGCGCGGCGCTGAGCGTGACGGAGTTGGCGGACAGGAACACGATCCCGCGGTAACGGGCCAGGTTGGCCGGGGTGAAGACGGCGGGGTCGGCGGCCACGTCGGCCTGGAACCCGCCGGTGCGGCCGAGTTCCTGGACGGCCGCGGCGGCCGTGTTCACGGGGTCGGCCTGGCGGTCGGACGGGCCGTGGAAGACCAGGACCCGGATGGGGTCGGGGGCCTGTTGCTGTTGCTGCGGCGCGGGTGCCGGCGCCGCGAGTGCGGGCAGCACTGGCACGGCGGTGAGCAGGACCAGCCCGCACAACTGGGCCAGCACCCGGCGGAACCGGCGTCTGGACCGGTTCGGTTCGTGGACACGTCGGTAGCGCATACCATCCCTCGCTCGGACTGCGCGGGTTTTCCCCGCGCTCGGGTTCAGATGAGCTTGTGCCGCGCGGCCCAGACCACGGCCTGGATCGGGGCGTGCACGTCCAGCCGGTCGCAGATCCGCCTGATCCGGCGCTGCACCGTGCGTTTGGACAGGTTGAGCCGCCGCGCGACCGCGTCGATCGGCAGGCCGTCGGCGAGCAGGGCGAGGACGGCCAGCTCCTCGCCGGTGAGGACTCTGAGGGGTTGGTCGAGCGTCGCGGTCACTTCACGTCCGCCCGGAGACCGGCCGGCAGCGTGATTCGGGGTCGGATCGACATTGATCTCTGCCCTCCCAGCAGCGGGCTACTGATGCTCTGGGAAACTAACCACTTCTGCGCACGGTAGGAAGATGTCTGTCGCGAACTGGCCACTGGAAGGTCGCGAACAGGAAGAAGTGACTCCGTTCGGACCACAACTTTCGTGGGGCCGAGCGGCGAGGTGGTTCAGTCCTCTCCGCGGACGCCGGTGGCGGAGGGGGAGCGGGCCGAGTGGGGACCAGGGTTCACGGGCGTCGGGCGGGGTGGGCGGGTGGTGGGCGGATTACGTGGCGAACGTCGGCGGTCCGGGCGTCGCGCGGGGTGGGCGGGGCGCCGAGGGGTTGACCGGCGAGGTGGTCAGGCCACTTCGTGGGCGGGGCCGGGATGAAGGTGAGGAGTGGGCCGGGTGGCCCGGGCGTCGGGCGGGATGAGTGGGCGCGGGCAGGTTGCGCGGCGAACCGTCGGTGGCCCGGGCGGTCCGGGCCCCGGCACCTCCGGTCGCTCGTCGCGGAACCGCACGAGCGCCGTCACCGGCAGGAGCCGGATGGCCGAATCCGCGCTCGCCCCGGGCGGCCCGGCGTCACGCGGGATGGGCCGGCCACGGTACGCCGGGCCCAGGCCATCAGCGGGGTGCGACGAACTTCAGGTGCGACCGCTGCCGCAGGCGGAGGGATGACGCCACCGCCACCCCGGCCAGCAGCACCACCGCGCACACCACCCCGTGCAGCACCCCGCGCACCAGGTACCCGCTGTCCACGCCGTCGATCGCGTACGTGCCGATCTCCCTGCTGAACCAGAACGGCAGCACGCGCGCCAGTGCGCTGCCCGGGTCGGTCATCATCTGCAGCCCGACCACCACCAGCAGCACCAGCGTCCCCTCGAGTTCGCGGGGCAGGATGGCACTCAGGGCGAGCCCGAAGGGCGCCGAGACGACCACCATGATCGCCATCATCAGCGCCACCGGCCCGTGCCGCACGCCGTCCTGGTCCACCAGGATCAACAGGAAGTACGGCACGGCCAGCGCGACCCCGACCGCCCACAGCGCCGCCAGCCGCCCGACGTACAGGTGGTGGCTGCGGTACCCGGACAACCGCAGGCGCGGCTCGATCTCCCGCGCCGCGCTCCCCGCGAACAACGCCGCCGTGCTCAGCGCCCACCCCAGCCCGAGGCACACGAACCGCACGGACTGGCCCAGGTGGTCGCCCCGCCTGCTGAGGTAGAACGCCAGCGGCAGCACCGCCAGGATGACGAGCACCGACCGGCGCCGCAGCATCTCGCGCAGCGCCATCTCCGCCACGGTGGCGAACCTGGTCATCGGTTCCTCCCGGTCAGGTCGAGCACCAGGTCGACCCGGTCGGCCTGGTTGAGCAGGTGCGTCACCACGACGACGGCCTTCCCGGCGTCGCGCCACCGCCACGCCTGCTCCCAGAAGTCGAGGTAGGTCCCGCGGTCGAACCCCTGGTACGGCTCGTCCAGCAGCAGCACGTCCGGATCACCCAGACCGGCCAGCACCAGGTTCAGCTTCTGCCGCGTCCCGCCGGACAGGTGCCGCGCCTGCGCCGGCTCGGCCCGCCAGTCGAGCACCGCCGCGCGCGAGCGCCCGGACGAGCGCGCCTCCTCCCGCGTCAGGCCGCGGCCCGCGCCGATCAGCACGAAGTGCTCGTCCGGCGTCAGGAAGTCCGCCGTGCCACCGGCCTGCGGGCAGTAGCCCAGCGAGCCGTGCACCCGCACCTCGCCGCCGTCCGCGCCCACCATGCCCGCGCAGATCCGCAGGAACGTGCTCTTGCCGCAGCCGTTGGCGCCCACCACCGCCGCGATCTGCCCGGACCGCACCGTCAGGTCCACATCGGACAGCACGACCCGCTTGCCGTACTTCTTCGTGATCCCCACGGCTTCCAGCAGCACCCGCCCGCCCCGGCGCGGCGCACGGCCGACGCTGTCCACGACCGCCGCCGCGTAGGCCGCGGGCGGGCCGAACACCCGCAACGGGTGCTCGCCGCTGTCGCGCAGGTGCGTGGCCGCCTCGGCGACCACGTTGCGGCCCACGTCCGGGCTGACACCGTGCCGGTGCAGCTCCCCGGCCAGCGCCGTCAGCCAGTTGTCGACGTTCATCGCGTCGCTCCTTCCCCCAGCACCGCGGCGACGCCGGCGGTGAACTCGCGCCAGTCGGCCCTGGTCAGGCGCAGCTTCTCGGCGCCGGCGGCGGTGATCCGGTAGTACTTGCGCGCGGGACCGGCCGAGCCCTCCCGCCAGCTCGCGGTGAGCAGCCCGGTCCGCTGCAACCGCAGCAGCACCGGGTACAGCGTGCCGCCCTGGATCGGGCCGAGCCCGGCCGCGTCCAGCGCCTGCGCCAGCTCGTACCCGTAGGACTCGCGCCGCTCGACCAGCGCCAGCACGCACGGGTCCAGCACGCCGCGCAACCACTGGGCCCGCCGCTCCTGATCCACGCCGACAAAGTAGCAGAGCCATCTAGGTTGCGCCGCTACCTACCCGCCCGGCGTCGCGTGAGCTGGAATGTGGAGATGTCGGACCGTGTCGATTTCGAGGCGGTGTTCCGCGCGGGAGCGACGCCGAGTGCGTTGCTGTCCAGGGACTTCGTGATCGTCGCGGTCAACGACGCGTACGAGAAGGTGTCCGGGCGCCCGCGCGCCGAGCTCGTGGGCCACGACGTGTTCGAGGCCTTCCCGGACGACCCGGAGGCGGCCCGCGCGCTGCGCGCCTCGTTGGACCGCGTGCTGGCCACCGCCGAGCGGAACGTGATGGCGCTGCTCAAGTTCGACGTGGCCGTGGCCGGCCGACCGGACGAGGTCGAGCACCGGTTCTGGAGCCCGGTCAACGTGCCGGTCCTGGACGACGACGGCAGCGTCCGGATGATCCTGCACCGCGTCGAGGAGGTCACCGAGGTCCTCCGCGAACTGGGACTGCCGCGGCAGGACGCGGCCGAGATGCAGGCCGGGCAGGCGGAGGTCTACGCCCGCAGCAAGGAACTGGAGCGCACCAACCAGCGCCTGGCCGCCGCCACGGACATCACCACCGCGATGCTCGCCGACGCGCCACCCGAGGTGGTGCTGCGGCTGATCGCGTTGCGGGCCAAGGAGATCGCCGACGCCGCGAGCGGGTGCGTCCTCCTGCGGGAAGGCGACCGGTTCGCCGTCGCCGCGGAGGCCGGGGACGCCGCCGTGGACCCGGCCGCGCTGGCCGAGGAGGTCCGCCGCACCGGCAGGCCCGGCGTGCGGGTGACCGGCGACGGCGTCGCGGTGGCGGTGCCGCTGCGCCACGAGGAGGAGGTCCGTGGCGTCCTGGTCGTCACGAACCCGCCGGGCCGGAGCGGGCTGGGCAGCCCGGCCATCGTGCCGCTGGAGCCGTTCGCCACGCAGGCCGAGCTGGCGCTGGAACTGGGCGACCGGCGGCGGGACACCGCTCGCCTGCTGCTGCTGGAGGACCGCGACCGGATCGCCCGCGACCTGCACGGGTCGGTGGTGAGCCGGTTGTTCCAGCTCGGGCTCGAGCTGAGCTCCGCGGCCGAGCTGATCATCCGGGACGAGCCGGCGCGGCGCGTGCGCGGTGTGGTCGTCGCGCTGGACGGTGTGGTACAGGAGCTGCATTCCGCGGTGTTCCGCACCGCGGGAGTGCGCCCGGACGGCCGGACCTTCCGCGAGCGGCTGCAGGACCTCATCGACCACGCCGCCGAGGCGCAGGGGTTCGCCACCACCTCGCGGCTGGACCCCCGCCTCAACGGCGTGCTCGGCGAACGGGCCGAGCAGCACCTGATCGCGGTCCTGTCCGAAGTGCTGGTCGGCGAGGTGCGGGACCGGACTGCGCAGGTGACGGTATCGGTGGGCGTCCAGCCGCCCCACGTGGTCGGCGAGCTGACGGTCCGCGGGCTCGTCCTGCCCGCCGGCATCGCCGAACTGGGCCTGACCGCGCTGGCCCGGCGCGCGGACCAGCTCGGCGGGTCCCTGACCCTCGACACCGGAGACGGGGAACGGCGCTACACCTGGCGGATGCCGCTCGGGGGATCATGAGTGAGATGAACGCCGACCACCTCGACGACGCCGTCCAGCTCGCGCTCGGCACGCTGCGCACCGCGATCGACGCCGACTGGGACGTTCCCGCGGGCGATCTCGACTGGAGCTGCTGGGAAACCGCCGAGCACCTCTCCGACGACTTCTTCGGCTACGCGGTCCGGCTCGGGCCGCGCATCCCGCCCCGCCACGGGGAGGTGCCCTACCTGTGGCAGCGGCTGCGGCCGGGCGGCCCGTCGAACGCCGTGCACGCGGACCGCTCCGCGGGCCCGGCCGGGCTGCTGCGCGTCGTGGAGGCGAGCGCGGCGCTGCTGACCGCGATGGTGCGCACCACCCCGGCGCACGTGCGGGCCTGGCACGTCTGGGGCGAGGCCGACCCGGCCGGGTTCGCGGCGATGGGGATCGTGGAGACCCTGGTGCACACCCACGACCTGGCGACCGGGCTCGGCCTGGCCTGGGAGCCGCCGGGGGAGCTGTGCGAGCCCGTGCTGCGACGGCTCTTCCCGCACGTCGCCCCGGACGAGCCGTGGCCGACGCTGCTGTGGGCGACCGGCCGGGGCGAGCTGCCGGGACGAGCTCGCCTCAGCGAATGGCGCTGGTACTCCGCGCCACTCACCAGCCGGTGAGCTTCGCCGTCTCCAGCTGGTTCTTCAGCAGCTGACCGCCGGTGGGCAGGTCCGCCTGGTCCGGCCAGGTCGCCGGGTCCCACACGCCGGAGCGGCGGAAGGCGTTGGCGCAGTGCACGAACAGCTCCTCGACCTCGACCACCACGGCCAGCGCCGGCTTCACCCCGCCCTCGGCCAGCTCGCCGAAGAACGGGGCCGAGCGCACGATCGTCGCGCGGCCGTTGACCCGCAGCACGTCCTCCTTGCCGGGCACCACGAACAGCATCCCCACGCGCGGGTGCCGCAGCAGGTTCCGCATCGTGTCCAGCCGCCGGTTGCCGGGCCGGTCGGCGAAGGCCAGCGCGCGGCTGTCGTCGAAGACCAGGACGCTGCCGGCCGGGTCGCCGCGCGGGGACAGGTCGAGACTGCCGTCCGGCGCGGTCGTCGCGACGAAGTACAGCGTGGCGGCGTCGATGAACTTCCGGCTCAGCCCGTCGATCCCGGCCAGGCCCTTCGCGGCGATCACCGGCGCGGGCGGGCTGACCACCTCGCGCAGTTCCGCCTCGCTGGTGACGACTTCGGCGTCCTCGGGGCGCCAGACGGTCATGAACGTGCTCCTCGGCTCGCGGTGGCCAGCAGGTACAGCAGGTAGGGCGCGCCGACGGCGCCGGTGACGACCCCCACCGGCAGCTGGTGGGCGCCGCTGAGCAGGTGCTGCGCGGCGAAGTCCGCGAGGAGCGTGACCAGCGCGCCGACGAGCGCGGACGGGACCAGCCCGGGACGGCCGGTGCGCAGGACGCGCGTCGCGATCGGCCCGGACAGGAACGCCACGAACGCGATCGGCCCGCCGACCGACGTCGCCACCCCGCACAGCGCGGCCGCCAGCGCCAGCAACGCGAGCCGCACCCGTTCCACCCGCAGGCCCAGCCCCTTGGCGGCGTCGTCGCCGAGCTCCAGCACCGTCAGCGTGCGGCCGAGCAGCAACGCGGCCGGCACGAGCACGACCAGGAACACCGCGGCCATCCGCACCTCGCCCCAGGCGACGCGGTTGAAGCTGCCGGTTATCCACACCAGCGCCTGCGCGGCGATCCGCACGTCCGCGCGGGTCAGCAGGTAGGACATGGCGCTCGCGGCCAGCGCGGCGACCCCGATGCCGACCAGCACGAGCCGGTGCCCGGTGACCCCGCGCCGCCAGGCCAGCGCGTGGATCAGGACCGACGTGGCGAGACCGCCGGTGAGCGCGGCGGCCGGCACGACCAGCCCGGACACGCCGAGGGTGATCAGGCACAGCACCGCGGCCAGCGACGAGCCCGCGGTCACGCCGATGACGTCCGGGCTGGCGAGCGGGTTGCGCAGCAGCCGCTGGAACAGGGCGCCGGACAGGCCGAACGCGAACCCGACCAGCAGGCCGGCGAGCGCGCGCGGCAGGCGCAGCCGCAGCACGATGTAGTCGTCCCGCACGGCGCCGCCGCCGAAGAGCGTGCGCACCACGTCGGGCAGGGCGATCGGGAAGTCCCCGATGGACAGTGCGAGCAGGAAGACCGCGAGCACCGCGACGGCCAGCACGGCGGTGACGGCCGCGGTGCGCCGAGCCGTGCGGCGGTGGACCTCGACGACGCTGGTCATCCACGCACCCGCTTCCGCCGCACCAGCGCGATGAACACCGGCGCGCCGATCGCCGCCGTCACGATGCCGACCTGCAGTTCGCCGGGCTGCGCGAGCACCCGCCCGACGACGTCGGCGGCCAGCAGGACCAGCGGCGCCAGCACCATCGAGTACGGCAGCAGCCACCGGTGGTCCGGGCCGGTGATCAGCCGCGCGGCGTGCGGCACCATCAGGCCGACGAAGGCGATCGGGCCCGCCATCGCGGTCGCGGTGCCGCACAGGATCACCACGGCCAGCGCGCACAACGCCCGGCCGGCGTTGACGTGCACCCCGAGCCCGCGGGCCACGTCGTCACCCATCGCCAGCCCGTTGAGGGCGCGCGCGGAGGCCAGCGCCAGCACGAAACCCACGACCAGGAACGGCAGGGCCTGCGTCACGACCGACGAATCGCGGCCGGCCAGCGCGCCCACCTGCCAGAACCGGAACTGCTCGTAGGTGGCGTTGTCGGTGACCAGGATGCCGGTGGTCAGCGACCGGAACGCGGCCTCGCACGCGGCGCCGGTGAGCGCGATCTTCAACGGGGTGGCGCGGTCCCGGCCGAGCGAGCCGATCCCGTAGACCAGGACCGCCGCGAGGCCCGCGCCGAGGAACGCGAACCAGACGTAACCGGTCATCGACTGGATCCCGGCCAGGCTGATGGCGGCCACGATGCACAGCGACGCGCCCGCGTTGACGCCGAGGATCCCGGGATCGGCGAGCGGGTTGCGGGTGACGCCCTGGATGATCGCCCCGGCCAGGCCGAGCGCGGCTCCCGCGAGCACCCCGATCAGGGTGCGCGGGATCCGGACCTCCCACACGATCACGTGATCCGGGTTCGTGGGGTCGTGGTGCAGCAGGGCGTCGACGACAGCCGACGGCGGGAGCCCCTTGGCCCCCACCGCCATGCTGGCCACCACGGCCAGCCCCAGCGCCACCAGCCCGAGGATCAGGCCGAGGCCGAGCGGGGCCCGGCGGCGCTGGGGGAGCGCGGTCGTGGTTTCGCGGAGCACCGGGTCAGCGTGCCAGCGCTTCGGTGATCATCGGCACCACCTTGTCGATCGCGTAGCTCAGGCCCAGCGGGGTCGCGCTGGCGAAGGCCTGCGAGATCGTCTTGTCCGACAGCACGACCACGTGCCCGGCCTTGACCGAGGGCACCGCCTGGAACAGCGGGTCGCTGTCGATCTGGCTCGCGTCGATGCCGATCGGCGAGATCACCGTCAGGTCGGCGTTGAACAGGTCCATCCGCTCCGGCGAGACGGTGATGTAGAAGTCCTTCCCGGCCAGGGCCTGCACCGCGGGCGACTGGGCGAAGCCGAGGCGCTCCATGAACTCGATGCGCGCGCCGCCGTTGACGTAGGCGCCGTAGGAGGTGGCCATCTTCGCGCCGACCGCGACGGTCTTGCCCTTGAACTCCGGGTGCGCGTCGGCGGCCTGCTGGAACTTGGCGTCCAGGTCGTTGCGCACCTGCGCGGCCTCGGCGGTCCGGCCGAGCGCCTTGCCGATCATGTCGAGCTGCTGCTGCCAGGTGGTCGCGTAGGCCTCGCCGCCTGCCGGGATGCTCAGCACGGGGACGCCGAGGGCGGCCAGCTGGTCGTAGCGGGCCTTGTCGCCGCTGGCGCGGGTGTCCAGGATCAGGTCCGGGTTGAGCGCGGCGACCTGCTCGGCGCTGACCTCCAGCGTGCCGAGCATCGTCGGCGCGGTCGTGTAGTGCTTGTCCTGCGGCATCCACGGCGCGACGCCGTCGCCGCCGATCGGCAGCCAGTCCGCGGCGCCGACCGGCTGCACGCCGAGGGTCAGCGCGACCTCCGCGTCACCCCATCCGAGCGCGACGACCCGTTTGGGCTGCTGCTCGATCGTCACGTCGCCGAACGCGGTCGGGATGGTGACCGGGAACTGACCGCTCGCCGGGGTCGCCGGCTCGGTCGCGCTCTGCTCCGCGGACGAGCCGCAGCCCGCGAGCACGAGGACCGCGCCCAGGAGGAGAGCCAGGAGGGAACCGCGCGCACGCGGCCGGGGGAAACGCATGGGGAAGCCTCTCGGATTAGGTAAGCCGATCCTAAATTAGGTAGGCCTGGGTTCGCAGTCCAGATGGTCGTGATCACAACGGGGGCCAGGGCTGGCGTTTCCGGCCCGGAGGGTGTGCCATGGACACGCCGCGGTTCGGCGAGCGGGGACAATCGCTCGTGACGCTTTGAGCAGACAGGGCGTGGGTGAGCGGGATGGATGACGCGTCGGTGATGGGCGCATTGGTGCTCGACCTGCCGCACACGGTGCCGCCGCTGGTGCGGGTGCGTCAGTGGGTGGCGGCCGAGCTTTCCGACTTGGGCGACGACCGGGTGGTCGCGGTGCAGCTGATCGCGACCGAATTGATCACCAACGTGTACGACCACGGTGGCGGGACCGGCCGGATCCGGCTGTCCCGGGACGCGAACCGCATGCTGGTGGAAGTCGACGACGGTTCCCCGTCGCCGCCCGTGCTGGGGGACGGGGACCCGAGGGCCGTGCGCGGGCGGGGCCTCGTGCTGGTGGACAAGCTGGCCCTGTCGTGGGGCTACCGGCCGCGGGCGGACGGCGGCAAGACGGTCTGGGCGCTCGTCGACTGCGAGACCCTGAGCTGGACTTCCTGACGAATCCAGGACGGGCGCCACACCGGTTCGGGCAGTGGCGCCAGGTTCGCGAAGTGGGCGAGGACCGGCCGCAGACCCGGGTGCGGGTGCGCCGGGACCAGCAGGGAGAGCGGGTAGGCGAGCACCGGGTTCACGACCGGGATGCGGCGCAGGCCGAACCGGGTGGGCCAGGTGTAGCGGTCGCGCGCGCCGACCAGGGTGGCCACCTCGGCGGATTCGGCGAGCGCTTCGAGCAGCACCTCGTCACCGAAGTGCGGGCCCGCCGCGTCGATGCACAGGCCGAACGCCGTGACCAGCTGGTCGTAGAACTCCGCCCATTCGCTGCGCGGCGCGATGCCGGGCACCCGGATCCGGAGCCCGCGCAGCTCCTCCGGCGTCACCGACGGGGCGTCGGCCAGCGGGTGCCGGGGGCCGGCGAGGAGTTCCAGCGCGGAGTCGAAGACGTGGATCATGCGCACGTCGGCGGGCAGCGCGGCCGGATCGGGGAGGGTGCGGAACGAGGCGTCCACCTCGCCGGACCGCACGGCGGCCGCCGCCACGCGGGGGTCGTCGACGCGCAGCGTCACCACGTCCAGTTCGGTGCCGGGGTGTGATCGCCAGTAGTCGTGCAGGACGACGGCCTGTGCGCTGCGCAGGCCGAGGACGTCGATCCGCAGGGCACGGGAGCCCGGCCGGACGGCGGCGATGCCACGGTCCACGCCCGCGACGACCCCTCGCGCGTGCGGGAGGAACGCCTGGCCGTCCGCGGTCAGCTCGACTCCGCGGGCGGTGCGGGTGAACAGGCGGACGCCCAGCTCGCGCTCCAGGGCGGCGATCCGCTTCGAGACCGCCTGCTGGGTCACGCCCAGCTCGTCGGCCGCGTGCTGCAACTGCCCGAGCTCCGCCGCCCGGACGAACGATCGCACTGCCTCGGTGTCCACCGGGCCAGCCTAGGCAGGGTCAACTCCCGGTTGTGGCTCGCCGGGCGGCGGTTGTTTGATCCGCCTCCGCACTGGCCGGTGTGATCTGCGGCGTGGAAGCCGATCTTCGCCGGCTGTGGTCGGCCTACGCGGTGAGCACGTACGGCACGTGGCTCGCCTTCGGGGCGTTCCCGCTGATCGCGGTGCGGGTGCTGCACGCGCCGGCGTTCGCGGTGTCGTTGCTGGAGGCGGCCGGGCTCGCCGCGGCGGCGGTCTGCGCGCTGCCGCTCGGGTGGTGGGTCGAGCACCGGCCCAAGAGGCCGGTGATGATCGCGATGGACCTGGCCCGGTTCGCCGCGATGGCCAGCGTGCCCGCGGCGTACGCCTTCGATGTGCTGTCCTACGGCCAGTTGCTGGTCGTGTCGGTCGTCGCCGGGACCGCGAACATCGCGTTCACCGCCGCGTCCGGCGCGTACCTGAAGCACCTGGTGCCCCGGGCGCGGCTGCTCGCGGCGAACGGGCGGTTCGAGGGCACGAGCTGGGTGGCGACCGCTGCGGGCCCGCCCGTCGGGGGCGCGCTCGTGGCCCTGCTCGGCCCGGTGGTGACGGTGCTCGCCGACGCGCTGAGCTACCTGCTGTCGGCGCTCGGGGTGCTGCGCATCCGCGGCGGTGATGTCGCGGCGTCCAGGGTCGCGCGGTTCCGTCTGGCCGACCTGCTCGCCGGCGCGCGCGTGATCGCACGGGATCCCGTGCTGCGGCGGCTGTTCCTCAATTCGATTCTGGTCAGCGGACTGATCATGGCCACCACGCCGCTCCTGGCGGTCCTCCTGCTCGGCGAGTACCGGTTTTCCGCGTGGGAGTACGGGCTGGCGTTCGGCGTCCCGGCGCTCGGCGGTTTCGCGGGCGCCCGGCTGTCGGCCCGGTTGGCGCGGCGCTACGGGCGGCACCGGGTGCTGACCGCCTCCGGCTGGCTGCGGTCGATCTTCCCGCTGGGGCTGGCGTTCGTGGGCCCTGGCGTGGCGGGGCTCGTCACGGTGATCGTCGTGGAGGGCTTGCTGATCACCTGCATGGGCGTCTTCAACCCGATCCACGCGACGGAACGGCTGCACCGCACGCCGGCGGACCACGCGGCGCGGGTGCTCAGCACGTGGAGCGTGAGCAGCAAGCTGCTGCAGGCCGGGCTGATGGCGGGGTGGGGCGTGCTGGGGACGCTGACGAGCCCGCTGTTCGCGATCACGGTGTCCGGCGTGCTGCTGCTCGGCACGCCACTGCTGTTGCCGCGGCGGGGTTTGGAGTCCGACGAGTAGCGTCGGGATCATGGGGGTAGGGCATTACCTGCGCAACGAGCGCCGTTTGCTCGCGTCCATCGGACTCGCCTTGCGGCGGCGGAAAGCGCTTGCGCCTTGCGCCGTCGCGGCCGGTTATTCGCGGGCGCAGCGGCCGTTGCTCGTCGTGTTCGTCGTGCTGACCGTGGTCGAGGGGCTGCTGTTCGCGCTGGTCGGGTTCGGGATCGTGGTGCACCTCGTCCTGGCGGCGGTCGAGCTGTACTCGCTGTTGCTGGTGGTCGGCCTGCTCTGCTCGATCACCGTGTACCCGCACTCGGTGTCGGCGGACGAGGTCCGCGTGCGGTACGGCGCGTTCCTCGACGTGCGGGTCCCGGTGAGCGCGATCGCGGCGGTGCGCGCCCGGACCGAGGACCACTCGGGCAGGCCGGGGTTCGACCTGGATGGCGAGACGTTCACGGTGGCGCTGTCCTGGCAGACGAACGTCGTGCTGGAGCTGAGCCGGCCGGTGCCCTTCACCCGCCCGCTGGGCCGGCCCGGCGAGGCGCGGGTGATCAAGTTCTACGCGGATGATCCGCGGGCCGCGGCTGCCGCGATACACCACGCCATGGTGCGTCCGCGGGAAAGCCCTGCGTGAGGGGGCCAGCACGATCGGCACGTGATCATCGAAGGTCTCGTCCGCGAACTCCCACAGGTGCGGCACGCGGTGCTGCTCTCCGCCGACGGTCTGGTGCTGGACCACTCGGCCGGCCTGGACCCCACCGACGCCGAGTACCTGGCCTCGATGGCCGCGGTGCTGCAGAGCCTGGCACTGCGGGTGAGCAACGTCCTCGACGGCGGTGCGTCCCGGCAGGTCGTCGTGAGGTGCGACCGGATCGCCCTGGTGGTCCTCCCGTGGAACGACCACGAGCGGCTCGCGGTGGCCACCGCGGAGGCGGATCTCGAGGGGGTTGTCGGGGAGTTGACCGACAAGGTCTGACCTCGCGGGTCGTGGTTTCGGGGATGGCTTGGGGGTTGCGGCGATGGTGGGGTGCGGCTGATCGCTGCTGCTGGGGTATGGACTTCATGGAGGGAATGTCCGCGGACTTTGACTCGTCGGCTGGCGACCTGCTCGGGAGGCGGATCTTGGTGGGATGTCGGGAGGTTGGCTGGTGGGGTCTGACCTTGCGGGTCGTGGGTTCGGGGATAGCTTGGGGAGTGCGGCGATGCTGGGGTGCAGCCGACCGCTGCTGCTGAGGTGCGGACTTCATGGAGGGTATGGCCGGCAGGGCGTGACCAGCGGGCTGGCGACCTCCTCATGCAGGCGGTTCATTCTGATAGTCACCACGGAGGCGGACCTCGATGACCTCGTTGAAGAACTCGCCCGCGCCGCGGCTTGACCTTCCAGGCGCTCGAAGGTGCATCGTTGACACATGTCGAGAGAAGAACTCGCCCTGGCGATGACCAAGGAACCCGCCGAGGCGAAGCGCATCCTGTTGCGGCTCTGGGAGGAGGGCTCGGCGGTCGACCGCTGCGCCGCGGCACACTTCCTCGCCGACCGGCAGGACGAGCCGCGCGACGAGTTGCTCTGGGACCTCCGCGCGCTCGAAGTCGCGCAGGCCGCGGATCCCGCCGAGGTGCACGGCTTCTTCCCCTCCCTGCACCTCAACCTCGCGGACGTCTACCGCCGCCTCGGCGACTTCGCCAAGGCACGCGAGCACCTCGCCGCGGCGGAGGCGGTCATCGACACCCTCCAGGACGACGGCTACGGGCGCATGATCCGCGGCGGCCTCGCGCGGGTGGCGGAAAAACTCGCCGAGAGCTAGAAGATCCCCGGCCCCGGGGTCAGCACGCCGGCCGGGTCGTAACGCGACTTCCACCCGCACAGCGCGGGCCACCGCGAACCGAAGTGGTGGCGCCAATCCGCCTGCGTGAAGGGGATCGCGCCGACCGGGTAGGTGAACCCGCCCAGGTCGCGCGCCTCCTCGTAGAGGCGGCGGTTCTCGGCGACCTGCCTGGCGACCAAATCGGCGTCATCCGGCGGAAAACGCAGGATCGCCACGAGAAAAGCGATCCGCTCGGCAGGCAGGCGGACCAGCGGCGCGTGCACCTCACCGGTGAACACCGGGTAGAACAACACGCACCCCGCCGGCCCGAGGTCCGCGGGCGTCAGCCGCTCCACCAGCGCGGTCAGGAAACCCACGGCGGTGGACGCGGGCAGGAAGCAGTTCCACCACGGGTGCGGGTGAAACCACGCCCCGGTCTCGGTCAGCAGCTCCTCGGCGGCGTCCAACCGGTGCTGGAACTCCACATAGGACAAGTCCCCGCCGGAGTACGCGGCCGTTTCCAGGAACACTCGCCTGCCCGCCTCGCCGAAGCGGACCTGGCCCTGCACGAAGTCGAACCGCCCCTCCTCGACGAACCGAAGCTGGTCCGCCGCCGCGGCCGCCACCGTGTCGTAGTCCACCTCGTGCCGGCTGATCCGCGGCGGCGCCCCGGTCAGCCGCAACGTCGCCCGCGTGATGATTCCGCACTGGCCCAGCCCGCCCAGCACCGCGGCGAACAACTCGTCCCCGGGGCCGCACGTCCGCACCGCCCCGTCACCGGTGACGACCTCCAGCGCGATCACCGTGTCGGTCTGCAGCCCGTGCCGGAAACTCGTCCCGCCGATCCCGCCCACCGACAACGTGCCGCCCACGGACAACCTCAGGTAGTCGGTCAGCACCGGCGGCGTGCGGCCGCGCTCCCACGCCGCCGCGAGCACCGCGTCCCAGCCGGCGCCCGCGTCCACCACGATCCGGTCCTCGGCGACCTCGTGCACCGCGGCCAGCGACGACATGTCGACCACGACACCGTCGGTCAGCGCCTGCCCGTACCCGGAATGGCCCCGTCCCCGCGCCGCGACCGGCACCCCGTCCGCGGCCGCGGTGCGAACGATCTCGCCGACTTCCCCGGCCGAGCGTGGCCGCAGCACCGCGGACGGCCGCCGCCGGACCAGGTGCCCGAAGTCGACGGACGCGGTCATCAGTACCGCTGCCAGACCCCGGCGGGCTTCCGTGCGCCCACCCCGGGCTTGCTCCAGTCGCACACCCCGTCCGGGAACGCCGCCCGCAATCGCCGCTGCTCCTCCCGGGTGAACGTGACCGGCAGGTAGTCGCGGAAGTCCACCGGCTTCAACCGGCACTTCAGCGCGTCCATCGCGAGCCCGGACCCGGCCACGAGACGCGTGTTCGCCGCGACCGGGAACAGCTCACCGCACCGCCCGCTCGACGGGTAGGTCAGCCGCTCCCGCACGCGCTCGGTCGCCGACACGTAGCACCCGTCGCCCAGGTCCGCGGGCCGGTTCGCGACCACTTTCTGCTGTGCGCCGCGCCCCGACCGGTCGTTCCCGATCGCCGTCAGCCAGCGGTCCATCGCGTCCAGCTCGTAAGCCGCCGCCACCGCGGCGTCCGCCGGGCGGCTCGCGATGATCACCTGGTTGTCCGCCGCCCCGCTGCGCCGCAACCGCTCCCGCATCACGAACGACCACTCCGTGGTGTGGATGTCGGCGCCGAACCCGGCCAGGTCGAGGTCCGTGCGCTGGTCGATGATCGGCGTCGTGCGCAACCCGAGCGACGCCGAGTTGAACAACCCGGACCGGTAGGCCGCCGACAACGCCTTCGGGTCGGCCGCGCTCCGCGCCGGAACCGGGGCGCCCGTGTAGTCGAGCCCGCCGATGGCGGCGTTCAGGTCCACGAACTGCGCCGCCGAGATCTGCCCGGACCGCAGGGCCGACAGGCCGTACTGCACCCCGGTGTTGTCCAGCGTGCTGCGTACGAACCCGGTTCGCGGATCACGCCCGAGCTGGTTCACCAGCTGCTCGTTGGAGTTGCAGATGACACCGTCCGGATTGGACACCGGGTCCCACCGCTCGGACACCGGCAGCAGCGGGGTGCAGCTGCCGGTCGCCGTCGCGCGGTTGGCGAACGTCTGCTCCCACGACACGCACGTGCTGTAGGTGTGGAACCCGGCCACCGCGAGCCGCTGCTCCGGCGTGAACGAGCTGCCCGCTCCGGCGAAGTACCGGTTGAGCAGGCGGCAGTCCGTGACCGGCCCGGCGGTGCTCAGCGGGTCCGGGTAGGAGATGCCGGGGATGATGCCGTCCAGGATGCCCGGGTAGTTCTCGGCGATGTCGTACTGCTGGATCGCGCCGCCGGACCCGCCCCAGCCGATCGTGTGCCGCGCCGGCCCGTAGGTCTCGGTGAAGTGCTCCTTGACCATCATCGCCGCCTCCGCGGAGATGATCGGGCTGCAGTTGTTGTCCAGCACGTTCAGGCTCGACGAAGCGACCGCGTACCCCTGGGACAGGAACAGGTCGTTCAGCACACCGCCGGTCGACGCGCCCTGGTGGAACCCGGAGTTGCAGCCGCCGCCGAAGGTGTAGACGAGCCGCTCGTTCCAGCCGCGCTCCACAGTGAACGGTGACGGCGCGGTCCCGTCGGTGAGCGCGGCGATCTCGTAGACCGCGCGGTCGATCGTGCCGCGTTCCACCCGCACGATGTAGGGCATCCCGTTGACCGACGCGAGATCGGCGGGCCGGGACCCCGGATCGGCCAGCGGCCGGAACTGCCCGCCGGTCGTGCGGTACTGGTAACTCACCTGGGTGGGCGCGCTGCACAACGGCGGCGTCGCGGCCGGCAGCCCGTAGGCCTGCGTCTCGCAGTAGAACGGCTCCTGCTGCCGTCCGGAGAACACCGGCCCGGTGATCGGGTGGTTGGTCACCCGCAGGCTCGCGCGTCCCCGGCCCGGCGCGCTCGCGACGATCTCGTTCGTCCCGTCCCGCAGGCCGCCGACCAGGCCGAGCAGGGTGTCGCCGGTCTGCTTGAACTCGCCGGTGACGTCACGGCCGTTGGCCGTCACCCGCACGTCCCGCGCGGCCGGCACCCGCACCAGCACCTGCCCGCCGCTGACCAGGTCGGGGTGCGGGTTGGAGACGGATTCGACGGTCAGCCGCGGCGGCGCCGCGACCGCCGCCGGAACGGTGAGCAGCGACGCCGCACACGCGGCGGTCAGCACCAGTGCACGCAGCAAGGGAGCACCCCCGGGCTCGTGCGCCACCTCGTCGTGGCGCCCGCGTCGGGTATAGCACGCGGTCCGGTCACCGCAAAAGTCCAGAACTGGGTTCTGTTCGATCACGCTTGACCAGATTGTCCGAAGGGGCTGTGCAAGACGCCCCAGGCTGTGTACGGTCCCTCCAAACCGAACCTGATTCTGTTTTTGCACACCTGCGAAGAGGCGGTGGTCGCGAGAAATGGCGCAGCAAGCCCCGTTGCTACGAGTGGACGAGCTGAACGTGTCCTTCGGCGGATTGCGGGTCCTCCAGGCGGTCTCGCTCGAAGTGGCCGAAGGGGAGGTGCTCGGCGTCATCGGTCCCAACGGCGCGGGCAAGACGACCCTGTTCAACACGATCTGCGGGTTCGTCCGCCCGGACTCCGGCGCGCTGTCGTTCGACGGCCGCCGCCTCCTGCCCCGCCCGCACCGGCTCACCCGGCTGGGGATCGCCCGCACCCTGCAGGGCCTCGGGTTGTTCCCCAACCTCAGCGCGCTGGACAACGTCGCCGCCGGCGCGACCCACCGCTCGCGCACCGGCCCGGTCGGCGCGCTGCTGGCCTCGCCGTGGGCCGAGCGGCACGAGCTGCGGCTGCGGGACCAGGCGATGGGCATGCTCGAGCAGTTCGGCATCGCCGACGCCGCACAGCGGCCGTGCGCGAGCCTGCCCTACGGAATCCGCAAACGGGTCGCGCTGGCCCGCGCGCTGATCAGCGAACCGCGCCTGCTGCTGCTCGACGAGCCCGCGGCGGGCCTGTCCGCCACCGAGATCACCGAGCTCGCCGACATCGTGCGCGGGCTGCGGCAGCGCACCACCGTCATGCTCGTCGAGCACCACATGGAGTTCGTGATGAACCTCTGCGACCGGCTCGTCGTCCTGGACTTCGGTGAGGTGATCGCCACCGGCACGCCCGCCCAGGTACGGGAGGACCCGGCCGTCCAGCGCGCCTACCTCGGCGAGGCGGTGGCGGCCGATGCTTGAGGTCAGCGGCCTCGTCGCCGAGTACGGGCCGGTGCGCGCGCTGCACGACATCGACCTGACGGTCGAGCGCGGCTCGATCACCGCGGTGCTCGGTGCCAACGGCGCGGGCAAGACGACGCTGCTGCGCTCGCTGTCCGGGCTGCTGCGGCCGAAGTCCGGTTCGGTGCGCCTCGGCGGCCGGGACATCACCCGGCACGGCCCGGAGGACCTGGTCCGGCTGGGCGTGGCGCACGTGCCCGAGGGGCGCGGGGTGATCGTCGAGCTGACGGTCGAGGAGAACCTGCGCCTCGGCGGGCTGTGGCGGCGCGACCGGGCGTGGCTGCGCACCGGCGTGGCGCGCATGTTCGAGCTGTTCCCGCCGCTCGAACAGCGGCGGCACCAGCGCGCGGAGACCCTGTCCGGCGGTGAGCGGCAGATGCTCGCGATCGGGCGCGCCCTGATGAGCCGTCCCGACCTGCTGCTGCTCGACGAGCCGTCGCTGGGCCTCGCGCCGCGCACCGCCGCGCAGATCGTCGCGACCCTGCATCGCCTGCGCGCCGAAACCGGCCTGACCCTGCTGCTGGTCGAGCAGAACGCGGGCACGGCGCTGTCGGTGGCCGACCGCGCCGTCGTGCTCAACGTCGGCCGCAAGGTCGCCGACGACGAAGCCGCCCGGCTGGCCGCCGACGACCGGGTCCGCCGGGCCTACCTGGAGATGTGATGGGACGGTTCCTCGACTTGACGCTCGCCGGGCTGACCAGCGGCGCGGTGTACGCCGCGGTCGCGCTGGCCCTGGTGCTGATCTGGCGCTCCACGCGAATCGTGAACTTCGCGCAGGGCGGGATGATGATGATCACCACGTTCCTCGGCTACACGGTGGTCAGCCACGGCGGGTCCTACTGGCTGGCGCTGGCTGTCGCGATCGCCGCCGGGCTGGTGCTCGGCGCGGTCGTGGAGCGGGTGCTGATCCGGCCGGTCGCGAAGCGGCCGCCGCTGGACGCGGTGGTGGTCACGTTCGGCCTGCTGGTCGGGCTGCAGGGCGTCGCCGGGATGGTGTTCGGCGGCACCCCGCAGTCCTACCCGCCCGCGTTCTCCATCGCCGGGTTCCAGTCCGGCGGGCGACAGATTCTGTTCTCGCCCAACGACTTGTGGATCGTCGGCGTGGTGCTCGCCGTGATGGTGGTGCTGGCGGTGGTGTTCCGCCGGACCTCGGCAGGCCTGCGGATGCGCGCGACGGCGTTCGCGCCGGAGGTGGCCCGCCTGCTGGGGGTGCGGGTCGGCCGGATGCTGACGGTCGGCTGGGCGCTGGCGGCGGTGGTCGGCGCGGTCGCCGGGGTGCTGATCGCGCCGAGCACGTTCGTCAGCCCGACGGCGTTCGACGCGGTGCTGGTGTTCGGGTTCACCGCCGCCGTGATCGGCGGACTGGACAGCCCGCCGGGCGCGGTCGTCGGCGGGGTCGCGCTGGGCCTGGTGCTCAGCTTCGTCTCGGGCTACCTGGGCCCGGACATCGTGACGCTGGGCGCGCTGGTCGTGCTCATCGTGGTGCTGATGGTGCGGCCGCACGGGTTGTTCGGCGCGGGAGCGAGGCGGCGGGTATGACGATGACGGAAACGCAGGTGCCCCAGCGGGAGGCGTCCACGGCGCCGCTGTGGCGACGGTCCACTTTTCTGCGTCACGCGTGCTGGGCGGTGCTGGGGCTGCTCGGGTTCTGGCTGCTGTCGATCGCGCTGGACCCGTTCGCGAACCTGCAGCTGGCCCAGATCGCCTACACGGCCATCGCGGTCGCCGGGCTCACCGTGCTGTCCGGCCTCAGTGGACAGATTTCGCTCGGGCACGGCGCGTTCGTCGCGGTCGGCGCCTACACGGCCGCGCTGCTGCTGGAGAACGCCGAGTGGAGCCTCGCGCCGGTGCTGATCGTCGCGACTGCGGGCACCGCGCTGGTCGGCACGCTGGTCGGCGTGGCCGCGGCTCGGCTGCGCGGGCCGTACCTGGCCGGTGCGACGCTCGCGCTGGCCGTCGGGCTGCCCTCGCTGGCCGACTACCACGGCCTGCGCGACCTGCTGGGCGGCGCGAACGGCCTGATCGTCAGCCCGCCGGTGCCGCCGCTGTCGCTCGGGGAGACGTTCCCGCTGGAGCGGTGGCAGTCCTGGATCTGCGGCATCTGCCTGGTGGTCGTGTTGTTCCTGCTGGCCAACCTCAGCCGCAGCCGCCTCGGCCGCGACATGCGGCTGGTGCGCGAGGACGAGGACGCCGCGGCCCTGTCCGGCGTGCACGTCGCCCGCACCCAGATCCTCGCGTTCTGCGTCAGCGCCGGGTGCGCCGGGCTGGCCGGCGGCCTGTTCGCGATCGTCAACAACCTGGCCGCGCCGGGGGCGTTCACGCTGGCCCTGTCGCTGTCCCTGCTCACCGCCGCCGTGCTGGGCGGGCTCGGCAGCCTCGCCGGCGCGGTGTACGGCGCGGTGATCGTGACGCTGCTGCCGAACTGGTCGACCGACCTCGCGCAGCAGGCCGACCTGCCGCGCGCGGTCTACGCCAACATCCCGCTGGTCCTTTATGGACTGGTGCTGATCCTGGTCATCCTGGCCTTCCCCGGCGGCATCCAGTCCGGGGTGCGCCGGATCGGCCGCCTGCTCCGCCGTAACCGGAAGAACTGAAGGAGACGAGATGGTCCTGTCCAGACGCCCGCGCGCGGCGGTCGCGATCGCCGCGGCGCTCGCGCTCACCTTGACCGCGTGCGGCGGTGGAGGTTCGGGTAGCGGCAGCACGCCCGGCGTGACCGACACCGAGGTGCTGATCGGCAGCACCCTGCCGCTGACGGGCAACGCGGCGCCCGGCTACAGCGAGCAGGGGCCCGCGGCGAAGGCGATGTTCGACTACATCAATGCCAGCGGGGGCATCCACGGCCGCAAGATCAACCTGAAGTACGTCGACGACGCCTACAACCCGGCGAACACGGTCACCCTGACCAAGCAGCTGGTGCTGGAGGACAAGGTGTTCGCGATGGTCGGCGCGCTCGGCACGCCGACGCACACCAAGGTCGTGGACTTCCTGAACAGCTCGCGCGTGCCGGACCTGTTCGTCGCGTCCGGCTGCACCTGCTGGGACCAGCCGGACAAGAACCCCTACACCTACGGCTGGCAGCCCGACTACACCGTCGAGGGCAAGATCCTCGGCGACTACGTCGCGAAGAACTTCGCCGGCAAGAAGGTCGCCTACTTCTACCAGGACGACGACTTCGGCGCCGACGGCATGAAGGGGCTGGACAAGTTCATCGACCAGAGCCTGGTCGTGTCGCGGCAGCCCTACCAGCCGGGCAACACCGACGTCGCGGCCCAGGTGTCGGCGATCGCGCGCAGCGGTGCGGAGGTGGTGGTGCTGGAGACGATCCCGGCCTACACCGCGTTGTTCAAGCTGACCGCGCTGAAGCTGGGCTACAACCCGCAACTGGTCGCTTCGAGCGTGGGCGCGGACCCGGTGACGGTGGCCGGGCTGCTGGAGAACTTCGCCAAGCAGAGCGGCGCGTCGGTCAAGGGCAGCGACCTGGTCGAGGGGCTGGTCAGCAGCGCCTACCTGCCGGCCAGCAGCAACGCGCAGAACTCGTGGATCCAGCTGTTCAAGAAGGTGCACGACACCTACATCCCGAACCTGCCGTTCGACGGCAACGTCATCTACGCGATGTCGTACGCGTACACGTTCGCGCAGGTGCTGCAGGCCGCGGGCAAGGACCTGACGCGGCAGGGGCTGATCGACGCGCTGAACAAGGGCGGGTTCACCGGGCCCGGGCTGGTGCCGTTCCGGTACGGGCCGGACTCGCACGCCGGCTACACCGGCGGGCAGATCTCGACCATCCGCGGCGGGCAGCAGGTGCTGTCCGGCACGCCGCTGACCACCGACGACGGTGACGGACCGGTGGTGCCGTACACGCAGCCGCAACCGGCGGCGCCGGCCAACGGCGTGCCGGCGGCGTGAGGTGGGCGCCGCGTCCCGGCGGGGCTCACGTCACGCCGGGACCGGCGCGAGCCGTGCGGTCCGGCACAATCGGGGTATGACCGAGGCCACCACCGGGAGCACGCGGGCGCAGATCACGCGCGCCGCCCTGCTCGACGCAGCCCGCGAGGTGTTCGTCGCCTCCGGTTACGAGGACGCCAAGCTCGTCGACATCGCCGACCGGGCGGGTGCCAGCATCGGCAGCCTCTACCACCACTTCACCGCGAAGTCGGACCTGTGGATCACGCTGTACGACGAGTACACACGGCGGCAGCAGCACCGGTCGGCGCGCGCGTTCCGGACCGCGCTGGCCGCGGGGGAGGAGGACGCGCTGCGGCTGTTCATCGCCGGCACCCGCGCGTACCTCGAGGGGTGCTGGGAGGAGCGGCAGCTGGCGCGGATCTTCCTGTCCGGCAGCGGGCCCGCCGGGTTCGGCCTGCTGACGCGGCAGCGGTTCCGCGAGTGGCTGCACGCGAACTCGACGCTGGTGAACGGCCACACGCGGCCGCTGTCGGACATGCTGGTGCTGTGCCTGACGGCGATGGCCACGGAGGCGGGGCGCGAGGTGGCGGCCGCGTCGTCGAAGGCGAAGGCGCGCCGGATGATCGACGAGGTCCTCGAACTGATGGGACGCCTGTACCCGGCCTCGTAGCGATGGTGCCGAGGCAGCAGGCTGTCGCCGAGCGTGCGCAGGTTGCCCGGGCTGACCTGCAGCCTGCCCTGGCCGGTGATGGTGCCGAGGGCAGCAGGCCGAACACAGAGCACTTGCTCGCAGCGCAGATAGCCCAGGCTCGCCACACCTGCCGCGGATAGCCCAGGCTCGCCGCCCCTGCCGCGGATAGCCCAGGCTCGCCGCCCCTGCCGCGGATAGCCCAGGCTCGCCGCCCCTGCCGCAGATAGCCCAGGCTTGCCCACACCTGCCGCGGATAGCCCAGGCTTGCCCACACCTGCCCCAGTCCCGATGCCCCAGTCCCGACCCCTTTGCGGCTCGCCCCTAGATTCCGCCAGCAATTGTTGAACGATCCTCTTGTCGTCTCGATCAACGTCGCGCTAGGCTGCGCCATTGCTTCCGGCAGGAGAGGAAATCCGATGAAGTCCCACAGGGGAATTCGCGCCGCGGTGGCTCTGTCGTCCGGTGTACTTGCGGTACTGGCCTTCCAGGGCACGGCTTCGGCGGCCCCGGTGCCGCCCGGCGACGGCTGGGACCACGTCTGGTCCGGCGCGTCCGGCGATTTCAAGGTGTACGTGGAGGAACACGGCGACCTGATCTCCGCCTGCGACACGAAGGCGGACGGCAAAACCCCGACGGTGTGGGTCGGCCCCGGCACCGGGGAGACGACGCGGTACTCGTTCCGGGTGACCGGCGGGAGCGGCAGCTGCGTCTCGAAGAGCGCTTCGCTCGGCGGTGTCTACAACCTGCCCGAGGGGCAGAAGTTCACCGTCACGGCGTGCAGCTACGGCTGCGGCGCCTGGCCGTTCGTGAACGACCACTGACGCCCCGCCAGCGCGCGTCGGCCCTCACGCGGGGTGCTCATGACGCCGATCGCAGGCCAGACCTGCCAAGGGCGTCAGCGGAGCAGATCCGGCCGGACTCTGGCGATCTCCTGGGTCAGCTGCCGGACCGTGGCGAAGTTCGGCAGTCTCAGTTGCACGTCCGGACCGGCGTCCGGCAGGGGTTTCACCAGCGCGCTGTGGCGGGTCGCGAAACGGCCGTCCGCGGGGGTGAACACGAGGGCCGGCAGCACGGGCTTCGAGTTCGGGTCGCCCTTGACCGGCGGGCGCGGTTCCCGTCCGCGCACCGCTCGCAACTCCTCCCACGCGATCAGGTCGGATTTGCGACCGGCTCCCCACCACAGTCCACGCTGATCGACGACGAAGCGGTGCATGCGGGGGACGGAGCCGATCATGATCATCAGGCCGCCCAGCGCGAGCGCGCCGAAGAGGAACGACGCGGCGGTCGGAGTCAGGTTCTTCGACTTCGACGAACCTGAGGCATGCCCGACGTCCGGGAAGAGGGCGACCAACCCGAAGACGACGAACATGGCCAGCCCCCCGATGAACACCCATCGGCCAGACCGGTACTCGACGACGGGCGTCTGGGGATCGGGGGACCAGGTCTGTTCGGGCACGGACGGCAGCGTAGCCGAAGGGCGGCTCCGGCAGGAGCGGTTGTGCGATTGACCCTCACATCAGTGTGAGGGTGCATGATCGGAGCATGACCTTCGATCCCCACGACCTGCTCGCCGACGCCAGGATCGCCGTACTGGCCACGATCAAGGCCAACGGCCTGCCGCAGCTGTCGCCCGTCACGCCGTACTACGACCGCGACGCCGGGGTGATCTACGTGTCCATGACGGAGGGCCGGGCGAAGACCCGCAACCTCCGCCGCGATCCGCGCGCCGCGCTGGAGGTCACCAGCTCCGACGGCTGGGCGTGGGCGACCGCGGAGGGCCCGGTCACCCTCACCGGTCCCGGCACCGACCCGCACGGCCCCGAGGTCGAGGCGCTGGTCGACTACTACCGCAAGGCCGCGGGCGAGCACCCGGACTGGGCCGAGTACCGCGAGGTCATGGTGTCCGACCGCCGGGTGCTCATGACGCTGAAGGTCGAGCGCGTCTACGGCGAGAAGATCCGCTGACCGCACCGGCTCGAACGCGGAACTCGCGCCCGCGAGGGCGCGACTCGCGGCCGTGAGGCTCGCGCCGCGAGCGTCGGACTCGCACCCGCGGGACTCGCGGGCGTGTGCGCGGAACTCGCGCCCACGAGCGCAGGCCTCGCGCCCACGAGTGCGGAACTCGCGCCCGCGACTGCGGAACTCGCGCCCGCGGGCGTGAGGCCCGCGGGTCAGATGTCGAGGCGGATCAGGCCCGTCTCGGTCATCCGCTCCCCGTGGGCGGCGGCGCTGGTGAGCAGGTCCCTGACCCCGGCCGGGAAGTCCAGCTCGGTCCCGTGCGCCTGCGCGTACGCGATCCGCGCGTTGACGCCGTGCCGTTCGCCGGCGCCCCACTCCGGCCAGCGCGCTCTGGCGGCCTCCTCGATCGCCGCGTAGTCCGCCGACGCGGCGACGGCCTCCCGCAGCCACTCGAAGTACTCGCGCACGTCTGCCACCGGGTTCTCGGCCGCCGCGGTCACCGGGCCGTGCCCGGGCACGTACGTGGCCGCGCCGAAGGTTTCCAGCCAGGTCAGCGCTTCCAGCCATCCGGCGATGGACCCGGAGATCGCCAGCGGCGTCACCCCGAGGAACAGCAGGTCGCCGGTGAACAGCGTGCCCGACTCCTCGTGCCACACCACCAGATCGCCGTGCGTGTGCGCGGGCCCGGGCACCGGTACGACCGCCACCGACGTGCCGCCGAGGTCGAGGGTCCGCGGCTCGGTGACGGGGGAGATGTCCGCGGGCGGGTCGATGGCGCCCCAGTCGCAGCTGAAGAGCATGTCGTAGGTGTGCGGGCCGGACAGCACCTCGCCCGCGGCGGGCGGGGTGGCCAGCACCGTCGCGCCTGCCGCGGCCAGGCGGCCGGCTCCGTGGGCGTGGTCGCCGTGCGCGTGGGTCAGCGCGACCGTGCGGGGCGTGCCGGGCGCGAGGTAGGCGTCGATCGCGGTCTCCAGCCGCCGGTTCAGCGGCTCGGTCGCGAACGTGTCGACCTGCAGGGCCGCGTCACGGCCCACGACGAGCCCCGCGTTGCTGACGAACCAGCCGCCGGGCGGCTGGTGGAAGGCGATGACGCCGGGGCGCAGGGCCACCGGGTTCAGGTCGGGTCTGGACACGCGGCCCAGCATCCTCCTCGGCGTGCGATGAGGGGAAGAGCCCTTCGGGACGAAGACCTCGCCCCGAAGGACTCATTCCACTGTGGACTTCCTCACTGCGGCGGTGGCTGCTCCTGCTGCCCGCGCGCGAAGTCCTTGGCCTTCTGCGACGCCTGGTCGATCTTGTCGGCGTGCTCGCCGAACCGGCCCTTGGCGGCCTCGGCGGCCTTGTCGATCCCTTGGTCTGTCTTGTCCGGGTTCTTGCCCAGAGCGTCCTTGGCCTTGTCGAACATGTTCATGGCTCACCTCCTAGGCGCCCCGGCTACCCGGCCCGGAACTGCGGAAACGCCGGATCCCCCGCACGCGGGTCACTCACGCGAGGGGATCCGGGTGGAAAGTTCCCACCCGGACGCCTTGTCGGAATGGTCTAGTCCACGCTACTTTGTTCTTCCCCACAACAAACGGCCGGAAGGCGTGATGTCGATGAAGATGTCGAGCTGGCTCCGTTTCCTCCTCCCCGCACTGGTCGCCGCCGCCACCCTCACCGCGCCGGAGGCGCAGGCGGCCACGGTGACGTTCAACGACGACTTCAACGGCCCCGCGGGCAGCGCGGTCGACCCGGCGAAGTGGCAGCTGGAGACCGGGGACAACGTCAACAACCACGAGCGGCAGTACTACACGGCCGGCGCCGCCAACGCGGCGCTCGACGGCCAGGGCAACCTCGTGATCACCGCCCGCCGCGAGAACCCCGGCGGCTACAACTGCTGGTACGGGCCGTGCGAGTACACCTCGGCGCGGCTGAACACCGCGGGCCGGTTCACCCAGACCTACGGGCACTTCGAGGCCCGCATGAAGCTGCCGCGCGGGCAGGGCATGTGGCCGGCGTTCTGGGCGCTGGGCAACGACATCGGCACCAACGGCTGGCCGAACTGCGGCGAGATCGACTTCATGGAGAACGTCGGGTTCGAGCCGAACACCGTGCACGGCACCATCCACGGCCCCGGCTACTCGGGCGCGGAGGGCATCGGCGCCGCCTACTCCGGCCCGAACTTCTCCGACGGCTTCCACACCTTCGCCGTCGACTGGGCGCCGAACCAGATCCGCTGGTACGTCGACGGCGTGCTCTACCAGACCAGGACACCCGCCGACCTCGGCGGCGACCGGTGGGTGTTCGACCACCCGTTCTTCCTGATCCTCAACCTCGCCGTGGGCGGCTACTGGCCGGGCGACCCGGACGGCAGCACCCAGTTCCCGCAGCAGCTCGTCGTCGACTACGTGCGCGTGACGAACTGACCGCACGGCCCGGACCGGCTCGCGACCGCGTCAGGTCGTGAGCCGGTCCCGGCGCAGCTTGACCTTGTCACCGTGTCAGGCTTCTACCGTCGCCCGCATGAGTGGAGTGGTGATCATCGGGGCGGGCCCGGGCATCGGGCAGGCGGTGGCGCGGCGGTTCGCGCGCGAGGGCCTGCCGATCGCGCTCGTGGCACGCACGAAACGGACCATGCCCGGGGCGCGGAGCTTCGTCGCCGACAGCACGGACGAGGACGCGCTGCGGGCCGCACTGGACGCGGCGGCCGCCGAGTTCGGCACGCCGGACGTGCTCGTCTACAACGCGGCGGTCATCCAGCCGGACGCGCCGGGCGAACTCCCGGCGCGGGCGCAGCTGGACGCGTGGGCGGTGAACGTCGTCGGCGCGCTGACCGCCGCGGCGCACGTCGCCCCGGCGATGGCCGAACGCGGCAGCGGCACGATCCTCGTCACCGGCGGGATGCCGGAACCCAAGCCGGAGTACGTGAGCCTGTCCCTGGGCAAGGCCGGGGTCCGCACGCTCGTCGCCCTGCTCGACGCGCGGTACGGGCCGGCCGGGGTGCACGTCGCGTCGGTGACCGTCGCCGGGCCGGTCGCGCCCGGCACCGCGTTCGACCCGGACGACATCGCCGAGCACTACTGGGACCTGCACACGCAGCAGCGGCCGTGGTCGATCGAGGTCGTCCACGACGGCCGTGGGTGAGCGCGGAGGTCAGCGGATCCGCACGCCGAGCGCGCTGGCCAGCACGAGGGCCTGCTCGGGGTCGATCGTCGCGCCGGCGAGCTTGGTCTCCAGCGGGTTCAGCCCGGTGATCTCGCTGCCGCGCAGGTCGCAACCGGACAGATCGGCGGCGTGCAGCCAGGCGCCCGACAGGTCGCACCGGTGCACCGTGCCGCCGATCCGGGCGCCGGTCAGGTCGGCCTCGCGCAGGCGCACACCGCTGAACGACGCGCGCCGCAGGTCGGCGCCGGGCAGGCCGGTGAACGACCAGTCGCCGCCCTCGGCGGTCAGCAGGTCGAAGGTGCAGCGGTCGAACATCGAGCCGGTGGTCTTGCAGTCGGTGAAGGTGGCGTCGAAGAACGAGCAGCCGGTGAACGTGCAGTTCAGGAACGCGGCGCCGGTGTGCCGGGAGGCGTTGAACCGGCTGTCCCGGAAGGTGCACTCCGTGAAGACCGCGCCCTCGGTGACCGCCTCGCTCAGGTCGGCCCGGACGAACGCGACGCGCTCGTGCCGTTCGCCGCTGAGGTGCGTGCCCTCCCAGTCCTGACCGGTGACCGTCGAGCCGGTCGTGGGAGCCGGGGTGCCGTGCCTGCGTTCCGCCACCGTGTGAACCTACCCGGGTTTTTCCCGGATGCCGTGCCACGCGCGGCCGAGCAGCATGATCGGCATGATCCGGAGATCCTTCGTGCTCGCCGTGGCGGTGCTGCTCGCGTCGGTGGTGCCCGCGTCCGCGACGACGGACCTCGTGCTGCCGCGGCCCACCGGCCCGTACCGGGTGGGGCAGACCGAGTTGCACCTCGTGGACGCGTCGCGGACCGATCCGTGGCGCGGCGGGCCGCGGGAGCTGATGGTCAGCCTGCACTACCCGGCGTTGCCCGGCCCGGGGCGCGCGGCGCCGTACATGCTGCCCGGCGCCGCCGCGCACTTCGACGCCGTCACCGCGAACGGTCTGCTGGGACTGGGCGTGCCGTCGGCGGACTGGGCGGGCGTGCGGACCAACGCGCGGCGCGACGCCGTGCCGCTGCCCGGGCGGCGGCCGGTGGTCGTGTACTCGCCGGGGCTGGGGGAGCCGCGCACGTGGGGCACCGCGACGGCCGAGGACCTGGCGAGCCGCGGGTACGTCGTGATCAGCATCGACCACACGTGGGAGTCGCCGGAGGTGGAGTTCCCGGACGGCTCGGTGCGGACCATGGTCGACCCCGGTGATCCGGACGCGTTCCTGCGCAAGGCGCTCGACGTGCGGGTCGCGGACACGCGGTTCGTGCTGGACGCGCTGGCCGGGCGGCTGGACGTGAGCCGGGTCGGCATGATCGGGCACTCGATGGGCGGGGCGGCCGCGGCGCTGACGATGGCCGCCGACCCGCGCGTGGTGGCCGGGGTGAACCTGGACGGGAACCTGACGTGGTTCGACGGCAGCCTGATGCCGCCGGCCGCGGAGGGGCTGCGGGGGCCGTTCCTGCTGGTCGGCAAGGACGGCGAGACCGACACGGGCCCCGGCTGGAAAGCCTTCCGCGCGGCGACGCACGGCTGGACGGCGCAGCTGCGGTTGCTCGGCTCGGAACACGCGACGTTCACCGATGCCGCGGCGCTGGTGCCGCAGCTGGGCGTCCCGCTGGGCACCCTCGACCCGGCGACCGCGGTGCGCACGCAGCGCGCGTACGTGGCGTCGTTCTTCGACCGGTGGCTGCGCGACCGGAACGACCACCTGCTGGACGGCCCATCGCCGCGCTACCCGGAGATGGTCTTCGTGGAGGAGTGATCTACTTGACGAGCCAGGCGATCCCCGCGACGGCGAACATGCCCGCGTAGGCCCCGGCCAGGATGGCGAGGTTGCCTGCCCAGACCCGCTTCGTCACCACCTCGGCCGAGGTTCGGTCCGGGGCGCGCTGTCGTGCCGCCTCGATGCGTTCCTGCATCGCGCGTTGCGTGCGGTTGTGGCGGATGGTGGAGGCGAGCGATTCCGCGCCGGTCCCCGGTGTCACGACTTTGCCGTCGGACAACACGATTCGCAGAGCTGGTTGAGCTTCCAGCCTGGTCACCGCTGCCCACGGGATCGAGTACCGGGTGAAGAAGTTGTGGACGACAAGACCGCTCTCCTTGACCTCGACCCTGACCTGCAGGTACCTGATCGGCCCCCAGAACCCCCAACCGGTGGCGATCATCAGCTCGGCGACGTTGCCGAAGGCATCGCCGCGGAAGACGCCGTCGGTCACCACCCAGACGAACAGGACTGCGACAGCGAGTGCGGCGATGCCGATGTACCACTGCTCGCCGCCTCGCCGCAGCACCGTGATGGTCTCGCCGCGCATTCGTCTCACCTCGGGTAGTCCTGACCTCTGCCAGGATGGGCCGATGCTGGCCGATCACTTCCCTCTGCTCGCGCTGCGGGTGCGGACCCCGCGGCTCGAACTGCGCCTGCCTGCGCCGGAGGAGCTCGCCGCGCTGGCTGAGCTCGCCTCGGAGGGGGTGCACGAGCCGGGCAGCATGCCGTTCCTCGTTCCGTGGACCGACCAGGAACCGGCGCTCGTGGCGCGGTCGCTCGTGCAGTTCCACTGGCTCCGGCTGGGCCGGTGGAGCCCGGACGACTGGGGCCTCGACCTCGTCGTCTTCCGGGACGGCGAGGTGGTCGGCCAGCAGAGCGTCAGCGCCAAGCAGTTCACCATCACCCGCGAGGTCCACACCGGCTCGTGGGTCGGCCGCCGGTACCAGGGCCAGGGCATCGGCACGGAGATGCGCCGCGCGGTGCTGCACCTCGCCTTCGCGGGCCTCGGCGCGGAAGAGGCCGCGTCCGGCGCGTTCGAGGACAACGCCGCCTCCCTCGCGGTCTCCCGCAAGCTCGGTTACCGCCCGGACGGCGTCGCGCGGCACGTGGTTCGCGACGCGCTCGCCGTCGAGCACCGGCTGCGCCTCGGCCGCGACGCGTGGCGCGACGACATCCCGGTGACGATCGAGAACCTGCCGCCCTGCCTGCCGCTCTTCGGGATCTGACCGGCGTCAGAACACGGCGAGCCGGTCCACCAGCAGTTCCGTCCGCCGCTCGGCGTCCGCCGGCGGCAGCCGTCCCGCCCGGGTCAGCGTCGCCAGCCCGTGCAGGGCCGCCCAGAACACCTCGGTGAACAGCCCCGGGTGCACGCCGTCGCCGGCGACCTCGCCGAGGTTCTCCAGCAGCGCGGCGAAGCCGTCCTTCAGCGGTTCCGGCGTGTCGTCCCGCGCGAACGCCAGGCCGCCGTCGAGTTGGAACATCGCGTCGTAGACCGCCGGGTGGCGGGCCGCGAAGTCGAGGTAGGCGCGGGCGATCGCGGTGACCCGGGCCCGCGGCCCGTCCGCGGCGGCGGCCGCGGCCCGCAACGCCGTCGCCAGCTCGGTGGCGCCTTCCAGCGCGACGGCTCCGATGATCTCGCGTTTGCCGCGGAAGTGGCTGTAGAGAACCGGCTGGCTGTATTCGATGCGCTCGGCGAGCCTGCGGGTCGTGACCGCGTCCCAGCCCTGCTTCTCGGCGAGTTCGCGGGCCGTCGCCAAGATCAGGCGTTCCCGGTTCGCCCGCTCGCGCTCCTTGCGTTCCTGTACCGACACAAGTCGATCCTAGCACTGCTAGACAAGCGAGCAATGGTTGCGCTAGCGTTGCCACATCAGCTAGCAACGCTAGATTCTCGGAGGAGTAGTCATGCTCAACGCACTCGAGGTGCTCACGACCGTCGTCGTCGGCGTGATGGTGGGGGTGGAGTTCTCGGTCGCCTTCGTCATCAACCCGATCCTCGCCCGCCTGCCGGACGAGAGCACCCTGCTCGGCCGCGCCCACGGCGGCCGGATGCTCGGCGCCGTGATGCCGGTCTGGTACCTCACCTCGCTCGCCCTCGTCGCGGTCTGGGCGATCGCCGGGTGGAGTCAGGACGGCACCGGCCTCGTCATCACCGCCGGCGCGCTGCTGATCGTCAGTGTGATCATGTCGGTCCTGCTGCTCGTCCCGATCAACAACCAGAGCAAGACGTGGACCCCGGAGAACCGGCCCGCGGACTGGAAGCAGCAGTCGCAGCGCTGGGACCGCTTCCACTACATCCGCGTCGCCGTCATCATCGGCGCCTTCGCCCTGCTGGCCGCCGCACTCGCCTGAGCCGAGCGAGATCTAGAGTCGACCCGTGCGCGTGGGGGAGTGGGCGGCCCGATGGGTGCCGCCGGGGGCGGTGGCCGCCGTGTGGATCTACGAAGGGCTCGTCGCCAAGGTGGTGGGCGCCCGGCCGGACGAGCGGGCGATCGTCGAGTCCGTGCCGGTGCTCGGCGGGGCCGCCGGGGTCGTCCTCCTGCTGATCGGTCTCGCCGAGGTCGCCCTCGGCGGGTGGGTGCTGACCGGCTGGGCGCCACGGACCGCCGCGGCCGTGCAGACCGCGTTGCTCGCCGGGTTCAACGCCGGCGGCCTCGCCTTCGGCGGGGGGCACATCGCCGAACCGCTGAACCTGGTGCTGCACAACGTCGTCCTGCTCGTCCTGGCCTGGCTCGTCGCACTCCGGCGGCACCGGTGAACCCCTGGGCGGGCCGGCGGGGCCTGCTGTTCGGCTGGGGCTACGAGGACCCGGACGTCGAACTCCGCGCCCTGCCCCGCGGGCGCGTCCTCGCGATCGCGGCCGCCGGGGAGACCGTGTCCGCCCTCGCGCGCGCCGGGTACGACGTCACCGCCGTGGACATCAACCCCGCGCAACTGGCCTACTGCCGGGACCGCCTCGCCGGCACCCCCGCGGCCACCGGCCGGGCGGAACGCCTGCTCGCCGCCGGGCGCGCCGCCCTCCGCGTGCTCGACCCCCGCTGGCGCCACGTCGACGAGGTCCTCCGCGACGGCGATCCCGTCGCGCTCCTGGAATCCCGCCGCCTCCAGTGCCTGCTCGCGACCGGGCTCGCGCCGCTGGGCCTCCTGCTGCCCGCCTTCCGGCACGCGATCCCGCCGCGTCTCGACCGTGTGCTGCTCGCCCGCCTCCGCCGGGGCCTCGCACACGCCCCTGCGGACAACCCGTGGGCGTGGCGGCTGCTCGCCGGACACGACGAACTCGCCCGCGACACCCGCGCCGCCGCCACGCTCGTCCACGCCGACGTCGCCGAGCACCTCGAACAGGCGCCCCGCGGCTGCTACGACGGCATCTCCCTGTCGAACGTCCTCGACGGCCCCGACGCGCGGTACGCGGCCCGGCTCGCCGCCGCCGTGCGGCACGCCCTGCGGCCAGGGGGCGTGGTGGTGTCCCGCTCGTTCCGCGAACCACGTCCCGGCGAGGATCCCGGCCCGCCCGACCGCTCGATGCTCTGGGGCGTAGTGGAAGTACGGAGGTGTCCATGACCGCGCTGAACCGGCACCCGCTGCCCATGCGGACCAGGTTCGACCACTCCCTCGTCCTCACGTACGCCGTCGATCCCTCGCAGGTCGCGCCGCTGCTGCCGGAACCGCTGACGCTGGACACCTACACTGGCCCGGACGGCGCCGAGCACGCCTTCGTGGCGGTCGCCCTGGTCGCGCTGCGGCACCTGCGGCCGTCGGTCCTGCCCGCGCCGCTCGGGTTCCGTTCGGTGATGACCGGCTACCGGATCCTCGCCAGGCTGCGCACCCCGGGCGGGAGGACGATGCGCGGCTTGCGGATCCTGCGCAGCGACACCGACCGCGCCCTGCTCGCGCTCGGCGGGAACGTCCTCACCGGCTACCACTACCACCGCAGCGCGGCCCGGGTTTCCCGGCAGGACGACACGCTGCGGTTCACCGTGCGGTCGCGGGACGGGCAGGGCGATCTCGACGTCACCGCCGATCTCGGCGAGCGGGAACCGTTGTGGGACAGGGTGTTCGCCACCCCGGCCGACGCGCGGCGGTTCGCCGGGCCGCTGCCGTACACGTTCTCGCCGGACAAGGAGGGCATCGTGGTGGTCAAGGCGTTCCGCGGCGGCTGGCGGCCCGAACCCGTCGGCATCCCGCGGCACGAGGTCGCCTTCCTGGGGCGCTTCGGCGGAGCCGTGCTGGCCAACGCTTTTCACGTGTCCGATGTGGACTACGGCTGGCACCGGGGTGAGCTCCGGTGATGCGCGGGGTCGCGCAGGTCCTGGCGTTCAACTGGCCGAAGGTGCTCGCCGGCGCGGTGGTCGCCGCGGCGCCGCTGCCGAAACCGGCGCGGGCCGGGGCGGCGTGGTTCACGGTCGCGAGCCTGGCGGCGTCCTGGTGGGTCTACGACGTCTCCGGCCTCTACCGGTGGACGTGGCTGCGGCCGGTGCTGCCCGCGCGGGTGCGCCGGCACGTGCTGGTCACCGCCGGGTTCGACGAGGTCTCGCCCACGCTGCCCGCCCTGCTGCCGGAGTCCGCCGGCGTGGTGCTGGACGTGCTCGATCCGCGCGGCCCGGTCGAGGCGTCGATCCGGCGGGCTCGCCGGCGCTACCCGGCGAGGGCGCTGCCGGTGCGGCCGGAGGCGCTCCCGCTGGCGACCGGCGGGGTCGACGTCGTGCTGGCGGTGCTTGCCGCGCACGAGCTGCGCACCCCGGCCGGGCGGGAGGCGTTGTTCCGCGAGGCGCGCCGCGTGCTGCGGCCGGGCGGCCGGCTGGTGCTGGTGGAGCACCACCGCGACCTGCCGAACGTGCTGGCGTTCGGGCCGGGCGCGTGGCACTTCTACCCGCGCGCGGAGTGGGAGCGCGTCGCTGCTCGTGCGGGACTCGCGCGCGTCGCGTGGGTGCGGCGGACGCCCCTGGTCACCGCGACGGCGTTCGAGGCGGCGTGATGCTGGAACTGCAGATGCGTGTGGCCGGTGTGGTCGCGATAGTGCTCGGGCTCGCGCACCTCGTGCTGCCGCGGCTGCTCGGGTGGCCCGCCGGTCTCGTCGCGGTAAGCCCGCTGTCCCGGCTTGTCGTCGGCCTGCACACCGGGTTCATCGGGCTGACCTGCGTGGTCCTCGGCGCGCTGCTGTGGCCGGTCGACGAGCTGCTCGCGCCGGGCGCGCTGGCCACGACCGTGCTTGCGGCACAGACCGTGTTCTGGGGCGCGCGGTGGCTGTGCGAGCTGCTGCTGGTGGGCCGCGTGGTGCGGGCCGCGCCGCTCGCCTGGCGGGCCGCGCACGTGGTCGGCCTCGGCGGCTGGGCGTGGCTCACCGCGGTTCCGCTGACCGCGCTCCTGACGCGGTGACGAGCCCGGTTTCGTAGGCGATGACCACCAGTTGCGCGCGGTCCCTGGCGTGCAGTTTCGCCAGCAGCCGCCCGATGTAGGTCTTCACCGTCGCCAGGGAGAGGTGCAGGCGCTCGGCGAGTTCGGTGTTCGACAACCCGTGCGCGATCAGCGTCAGCACCTCGGTCTCCCGCGGCGTGAGGACGTCGAGGTCGCGGCTCAGGGCCGGGCGGGGCGCGGTGGTCCGGGCGAACTCGGCGATCAGCCGTCGCGTGACGGCGGGCGCCAGCAGCGCTTCACCGGACGCGACCACGCGGATGGCGGCGCACAGGTCCGCGGGCCGAGTGTCCTTCAGCAGGAATCCGGCCGCGCCCGCGCGCAGCGCGTCGAAGACGTGCTAGTCCAGGTCGAACATCGTGAGGATCAGGACCCGCGCGGACGGCACCCGCTCGGTGAGCAGCCGCGTGGCCGCGATGCCGTCCATGCCCGGCATCCGCACGTCCATCAGCACCACGTCCGGCCGCGTCGCCTGCACGACCTCGACCGCCTCCGCGCCGGTCGCCGCCTCGCCGACCACCGCCATGTCCGGTTCGCTGTCCACCAGCAATCGGAAACTGCCGCGCAGCAGTGCCTGGTCGTCGGCGATCACCACCCGCAGCGGCTCAGGCAACGGGCACCTCCGCCGACGCGCGCAGCCGCGCCGCGACGCGGAAACCGCCACCCGGCAACGGTTCCGCGCTCAGCTCACCGCCGTACAGCGCGGCGCGTTCGGACATGCCCACGATGCCGTGGCCCGGCCGCACCGGTCCGCGTTGCCGGGCGCCGTCGTCGGTGACCTCGATCCGCACCTCGCCGGCGTGTGCCCGCACGACCACCCGGCAGCGCGCGGGGGCGGCGTGCTTCACCACGTTCGTGACCGCCTCCTGCACGATCCGGAACGCCGCCAGCTCCACCGGCCGCGGCAGGTCCGGCGCGTCGACGTCCAGCTCCACCGCGACCCCCGCGGGCGCCGCCCGTTCGGCCAGCCGCGGTAGATCGGCGAGCTCGCCCGGCGGCTCGGTGTCGTCCCGCAGCGCGCTGAGCAACCGCCGCATCTCGCCGAGCGCTTCGCGGCTGGTCTCCTCGATGATCCGGAGCGCTTCGCGGGCTTCGTCCGGCCGGGACTCCGCCACGTGGTTGGCCACGCCCGCCTTCACCGCGATCAGGCCCATTCCGTGGGTGACGACGTCGTGCAGTTCCCGGGCGATGCGCAGGCGCTCGTCGGTGCGGATCTGGTGCTGCCGCTGTAGTTCCAGCCGCTCGGCCTGCGCCCGGTGCGCGTGCGCCGCCCGCCCGGCCGCCCACGCCGCGACCAGCAGCGGCACCCCGAGGACATACCACCAGGCGGCGAAGCCGGCGACCGCGGCGACGGCGCACGCGCCCAGCAGGGGCAGCAGCCGGTCCCGGCCGAGCGCGACGACGTGCAGCACCAGCGCGGCGCCCGCGAAGGGATCCCAGAGCACGCCGAGGAACGCGGCCGCCACCGACACGGCCAGCACGAACACCAGCACCGGGACCGGCAACCGCCGCCGGACCAGCACGGCCAGCCCGATCACGACCGCCACGGCCACCGAGCCGCCCAGCCGCCAGCCGGTGTCGTCGCGCAGGAGGTTCCCGCCCACGGCGACGTCCACCGCGATCAGGAGCACGGCCGGCAGCACGGCGGCGGCGCGCGAACGCCATGGCGAGGGGCCCATTCGTCGCACGATATCCGGGTACCGCGCCCGCCGCGTCCGTCCACGGCGGTCATACCAGGGTCTGATGTCCGCGGCCGGAGTGTCCGCCGCGGTCCGATCCGCCGCGGTCCGGGCACTGGCAGGTTCGGCCGCATGACTCGTGAACCGCGCTGGATCGCCGGCCTGGCGATGATCGCCGCACCGCTGCTGTTGCTCACCGGGATGTTGTTGCGCCTCCCGGTCCCCTTCTTCTTCCCGCACCAGCTCACCGCGGCCGCCGACCACCCCGGCCGGATGAGCGCCGCCTACACCTGCGTGCTCGCCGGGACGCTCCTGCTGTGCCCGGCAGTGCTCGCGCTCGCCGCGCGGATCAGGTTCCGGTGGGGTTTCTGGGGCGCGGTTCTCGTCGTGACCGGGCTGTTCGCGCGGGTCTTCCACGCCGGGTTCGACCAGGCCGCCCTCGCGCTGGCCCGCCACCGCGGGGCCGGGTTCGCCACCGCGTTCGTCGGCGACGCCTACGGCGATCCGCACCTGTTCAGCTACCTGTCGTTCACGATCCTGCTCGGCTGGCCGGTGCTCGCGTTCGCCGCCTGGCGGGCGCGCGTGCTGCACGCGGTCCAGGCGGTGGGGCTGGCGGCGATGGCGGCCCTGCCGCTCGGCGTGCTCAAGGGGACGACCGTGCTGTCCCTCGTGGCGGTGGCGGGCGTGGCCGTGGCGCTCGTGCCCGAGGGGGTGCGCCTGATCCGCGTCGCGCCGCGGCCGGACTTCCGGCTGGTGGCCGTCGCGGTGCCGGTGGTGGGGCTGCTCGCCTACGTCAGCACGCTCGGGTGAGCGTTTCCGGGCCGGGCGCGGTGGGCAATCTGCCGGGCATGGCCAAGGTTCTCGTGCTCGATGTGGACGGCACGCTGGTGGACACCAACTACCACCACGCGCTCGCGTGGTTCCGCGCCTTCCGCGGCCACGGCGTCACGGTGCCCGTGTGGCGCCTGCACCGCGCCATCGGCATGGGCGGCGACCAGCTGGTGCCCGAGGTCGCCGGGCAGGAGGTCGAGGACGCCTGCGGCGACGACGTCCGGGCCAAGTGGAAGGAACTGGTCGACGGGATGCTGCCGGAGGTCTGCGCGCTCGACGGCGCCCACGAGCTGCTCCAGGCCGCGGACGACGCCGGCTACCGCGTGGTGCTGGCCAGCTCCGGCAAGCCCGACCACGTCGACCACTACCTCGACCTGATCGACGGCCGCGAGCTGGCGGCCGACTGGACCAGCTCGAAGGACGTCGAGGCCACCAAACCGGAGCCGGACCTGCTGGAGGTCGCGCTGGAGAAGGTGCGGGGCGAGGAGGCCGTGGTGATCGGCGACTCGGTGTGGGACTGCGTCGCCGCCCGGCGGATCGGCCTGCCGTCGGTCGGGCTGCTCACCGGCGGGTTCTCCGCGGCGGAGCTCACCGACGCCGGCGCCGCCCGGACGTTCACCGACCTGCGTGAACTCCGGGCGAGCCTGGGCGAGTTGCCGTTCGGGGCGTCGCCGCGTTGAGGCTTGGTTGCTGCTGGCCCGAGTGCGGCGCCGCTGACCAGGCACCGCGACCCCGCGTGCCCTCAGCCGTCGTGGCCCAGTTGTCCTGGCCGGGTCATTCCGCATCGTGCGGTGGCCGCGGGGAGGCGTCGATCTCCCGTCGTGCCGGGGCGCCGCCCGTGAGCTGCCGTTCGTGGGTGACCGTCCGGTCGAGCTGCTTCGCCAGGTGCGGGATGGTCGTCGAGGGCAGGTAGGTCGTGGCGCCGGCGTCGAGCAAGCGCCGGACCGGGCCGTGGTAGCTGACGCCGAGCTCCGCGTCGTCGATCTCGGCCACCACCACCCGCGCCTTCGGGAACGACCGGCGGAGGTTGCCGATCAGCTGCGGGCTCACCGGCGGCACCAGCAGCACGTCCGCCGTGGCCGGCGCCGCGTGCATGTCGATCACGATGTAGTCGGTGCCGAGCTCGGCCGACAGCTTCCCCCGCGCCGATTCCGACAACCGCATCGCCGTGGCGACCACCGTGACGTCGTCGGCGATCTCCGGCCCTGCCGCCCGGGGCGCGCCGCCCGTGCTGGAGATCGTCGCGATGACCTCGCCGTCCCGCGTGACCACGAGGTCCTCACCGGGCGGCAGGGCGTCGATGAGCTCCGCGACCTCCCGGGGCAGCCGCGACACGTCGACCCGGCGGCCGGTCACCGCCTCGCTCCGCGATGGCACCGGGGAACCGTTCGACATCCGCACGCTGCCGCGCACAGCACCAGGGTCGGCGTCATGGAACCCGATCATCCCAGACCGCGCCCGCACCCCGCGGAGATTTTTTTCCGCATCCGTGGTTTACCGCCCGGCGGCCGGGGTAGTCAGGCGCCGGAGTCGCAAATCCGGTGGACGCGCAGGGGTGCCGTCGGATGGAGCAGGAAGCCTCGGCCCACCTCCCCCTCGGCGGGCCGGGGCTTCCGTCTGTCCAGGGGTAGTGCACACCCGCCCGCACCGGCGCGGGACAATGGCAGGCGCACCCGACCAGCAAAGGACCGATTCATGGCGAAGGCCGCCGAGCCACCTTCAGGTACCCGCGACTTCCTGGCCGACGACGTGCGTCGCCGGAAGGCCGCGTTCGACACCGTCAGCGCGGTCTTCGAGCGCTACGGCTTCGACCCCCTGGAGACCCCGGCCTTCGAACGCCTCGAGGTGTTCGCGGGCAAGCTCGGCGACGACGCGTCCGCCCTGATCTTCAAGATCCTCAAGCGCGGGGTGCACGAGGCCAGCGGCGAGGCCGACCTGGCGCTGCGCTACGACCACACCGTGCCGCTCGCCCGCGTGATCGGCACCTACGGCAGCAAACTGCCCTCGCCCTACAAGCGCTACGCCATCGGCCCGGTGTGGCGCGCCGACCGCCCCGCGCAGGGCCGGTTCCGCGAGTTCGTCCAGTGCGACCTCGACACCGTCGGCTCGTCGTCGCCGCTCGCCGACGCCGAGACGCTGTGGGCGATCAACGACGCGCTGACCGCGCTGGGCGTCGAGGACTTCCGCTTCCTGGTCAACAGCCGCCAGGCGCTGCACGGCCTGCTGGAGGCCTACGGCATCCCCGAGGAGGCGGGCGCGAAGGTGCTCGGCAGCCTCGACAAGCTGGACAAGGCCACCCCGGACGCGGTGATCGCCGAGCTGGCCGACCGCGGCCTGGACACCCAGACCGCGGAGAGCCTGGTCGGGGACGTCGTCGCCACCGACACCGACCGCATCCGCAAGCAGCTCGACACCACCGAGCGAGGCCGCGCCGGCCTCGCCGAGGTCGACAAGCTCGTGGAGCTGACCGCCGGGCTGCCGTCCGGGCGGGTCGTGTTCACGCCGCGGATGGTGCGCGGCCTGGACTACTACACCGGCCCGATCTTCGAGGTCACCGCCGCCGGCTACCCGGGGTCGATCTCGTCCGGCGGCCGCTACGACGGGCTGGTCGCGAAGCTCGGCGGCCCGGACATGCCCGCGTGCGGCGGGTCGATCGGCCTGGAGCGGATCCTCGCCGGGCAGGCCGCGGCCGACGCCGAGGCCGGTGGCCTGGACGTGGCGCTCACCGTGCTCGGCGCCGAGGACGAGGTGCTGCGGCTGGCGAACCGGCTGCGCGCGCAGGGCCTGCGCACGGGCGTCTACCTGGGCACCTCCGGCAAGCTGGCGCGCCAGTTGAAGTGGGCGAACGACCAGCGGGCCCGCACGGTGCTGATCTACGGCCCGGCCGAGCAGGAGGCCGGCGAGGTGACGGTGCGGGACATGACGTCGGGCGAGCAGACCCGCGTCCCGGTCGACGAGGTGCCCGCGCACCTGCAGCGATAACGACTCGCCGGAGTACGCCCTCGCAGTCTCGCCGGGGGCGTTCTCGGCGCCTCAGCGCGGGGACGCCCCGACCGGCAGCTCGTCCAGGCTCGCCCGGAGTTCACGCAGGTCGCCGACGCGCCCGCGCACCAGCAGCGACCAACCCTCGACGTGGCGACGCCGCCAACGGCAACGGGTGACTCTGTCGTGGCTCGAGGGCTGGGTGTGCGCCCGGTGGGGTTTGCCGGTGGCTGGGCGGCGCGCGCCGGCGGGAGCGGCTGCTGGTTGCCGGGGGCGGTGCTGCCGTGGACTCGGCCGAGTGGCGGCCTTTGCCGTGCCGGGAGGGTGGGGCTCGCGGGCGGCTGGTGGGTGTGGTGCTTCACTCCGGTGGGGGCGGTTGTCGGGTGGTGCCGTGGTGGGTTGGGCCGGGTGCGCCTGTGGGGGCGGTTGCCGGGGCGATGCCGCGGTGGGTAGGGCCGGGTGCGCCTGTGGGGGTTTTGCCGGGGGCGGTGCTGCCGTGGGCTCGGCCGAGTGGCGACCTTTGCCGTGCCGGGAGGGTGGGGCTCGCGGGCGGCCGGTGGGCGTGGCGCTTCACTCGGGCGAGGGCGGTTGTGGGGTGGTGCCGTGGTGGGCTGGGCCGGGTGCGCCGGTGCGGGCGGTTGCCGGGGTGGTGCCGTGGTGGGCTGGGCCGGGTGCGCGCCGGTGGGGGGTTGCCGGTGGCTGTCGGCGCGGCGGCGCGCGCCGGCGGGAGCGGGTGCCAATCGCCGGGGGCGGGGCCGCCGTGAACGTGGCCAGCGGGGGTGCAGGCCTCCCGGGCTGAGGGCATGCCGCCAAGCGACACGCGGCTCGTCAGCGCATCGCCGCGCCGCTTGGCGCCTGGTGGCGGTCTCTGCCGATCAGCGCACCAGGCGGAAGAAGTTGCGGATCTCCTCCACCCACACCTCCGGCTCTTCGAGCGCCGCGAAGTGGCCGCCGCGCTCGGGTTCGTTCCAGTAGCGGATGTCGGTGTACCGGCGGGCGGCCCAGCGGCGCGACGGGCGCGGCACCTCGCGCGGGAACACCGAGCACCCCGTCGGCACCGGGACCGTGTCCGAAGTGGACTTGCTGAACCACTCGGACACCTGCTTGAAGCTCTCCCAGTACAACCGCGCCGACGACGCGCCGCTGCGGGTGAACCAGTACACGCTCACGTTGTCGAGCAGCTGGTCGCGCGTCAGGATGCTTCCGGTGTCCACCCACGAGTGGTACTTCTCCACGATCCACGCGCACAACGCCACCGGCGAGTCCACCAACCCGTACCCGACGGTCTGCGGCTTCGTCGACTGCTCCGCCGAGTAGCCCGACTCCCGCGACTCCGCCTCGGCCAGCGCGTCCAGCGCCTCCCGCTCCCGCGGCGACAGGTCGGAGAACGTCGCCGGGTCGGGTGCGGCGATCGGCGGCTGCACGTGGATCCCGGCCAGCACGTCCGGGTGCTGCTGCCCCATCGCGGTGGTGATGCTGTTGCCCCAGTCGCTGCCGTGCGCCCCGTAGCGCGTATACCCCAGCGAGGCCATCAGCGAGGCCCACGCGTCCGCGATCCGCTGCACGCCCCAGCCCGGCGACGCGGGCTTGTCGCTGAAGCCGTAGCCGGGCAGCGTCGGCAGCACCACGTCAAACGCGTCCGCGGCCGACCCGCCGTGGGCGACCGGGTCGGTCAGCGGCCCGATCACGTCCAGGTACTCCACGATCGACCCCGGCCACCCGTTGGTCAGCACCAGCGGCAACGCGCCGGGGTGCGGCGAGCGCACGTGCGCGAAGTGGATGCCCACCCCGTCGATCGTCGTCCGGTACTGCGGCAGCGCGTTGACCCGCTTCTCGAACGCGCGCCAGTCGTACCCGTCCGCCCAGTACGCGCACAGCGACCGCAGGTACTCCAGCGGCACCCCCTGCGACCAGTCGTCCACCGTCTCGGCGTCCGGCCAGCGCGTGCGCTCCAGGCGGTCCCTCAGGTCCGCCAGTTCACGGTCGTCGACAGCGATCCGAAAATTCTCCACGCGCCGACCATAACGAGACCCACCGACAATTCACGGCAACGCGGGCAGCACCTTGTCGAGCGTGATCGGCAGGTCCCGGATCCGCGCCCCGGTCGCGTGGAACACCGCGTTCGCCACCGCCGCGGCCGTGCCCACGATCCCGATCTCACCGATCCCCTTGACCCCGAGCGGGTTCACGTGCGGGTCGTGCTCGTCGAGCCAGTGCGCCTGGATGTCGTCGACGTCGGCGTTCACCGTGATGTGGTACTCGGCCAGGTCGTGGTTGACCACCTGCCCGAACCGCGGGTCCCACACGCTCTCCTCGTGCAGCGCCATCGACAGCCCCATCGTCATGCCGCCGAGGAACTGCGACCGCGCGGTCCGCGGGTTGACGATCCGCCCGGCGGCGAACACCCCGAGCAGCCGCGGCACCCGGATCTCCCCGGTGTCCGCGTGCACCCGCGCCTCGGCGAACTGCGCGCCGAACGCGTACATCGCGTACTCCTTGCGCGCCGGGTTGTCCCCGGTCGTCGCGTCGGCCTCGGCGCCGTCGGCCGGGTCGCGGCCGTACTTGTCGCGGAACGTGCGCGCGGCCTCGAACACCGCCGAACCCCAGGTCCCCGTGCCCGCCGAACCGCCGGCCACCGCCGCCTTCGGGTACGCGGTGTCGCCGAGCCGCATGTCGATCTCCTCGGCCGGCACCTCCAGCGCCTCCGCGGCGATCTGCGGCAGCACCGTCCACGCTCCGGTCCCCAAGTCCGCCGCGCCGATCTCCACGACGTACCGGCCGCCCTCGAACCGCACCACCGCGGTCGACCCCGGCCGCGTCGACGACGGGTACACCGAGGACGCCACTCCGGTGCCGACCAGCCAGCCGTCCTCCAGCCGCACGCCGGGCCGCGGGTCGCGCGAGTCCCAGCCGAACCGCCGGGCGCCCTCGCGCAGGCACTCCACCAGGTGCCTGCTGGAGAACGGGTTGCCCGACTCCGGGTCCACCTCCGGCTCGTTGCGGATCCGCAGCTCGACCGGGTCGATGCCCAGCTCGTGCGCCAGCTCGTCCATCGCCACCTCGGGCCCGAACATGCCGGGGCACTCGCCGGGCGCGCGCATCCACGACGGCACCGGCACGTCCAGCGCGGCCAGCCGGTGCGTGGTGCGCCGGTTCGGCGCGGCGTACATCATGCGGGACGGCAACGCCGTCTGCTCCGCGAACTCCTTGATGCGCGAGGTCTGCTCGACCACGTCGAGCCCGATCGCGGTCAGCCTGCCGTCGCGGGTCGCGCCGAGCCGCATCCGCTGGATCGTCGGCGTCCGGTACCCGGCGAGCGAGAACATCTGCTGCCGCGTCAGCGCGAGCTTCACCGGCCGTCCCGGGTGGGCGCGCGCAGCCATCGCGGCCAGCACCACGTTCGCGTGCGGCAGGCCCTTCGACCCGAACCCGCCGCCGACGTACTGGCACACCACCCGCACCCGTTCCTCGGGCAGGCCGAACACCTTCGCGATGGCCTTGCGCGACGGGTGCACGCCCTGCGTCGAGTCCCACAGCGTCAGCAAGTCGTTGTCCCACAACGCCGTCGTCGCGTGCGGCTCCAGCGGGTTGTTGTGGTACATCGCGGTGCGATAGGTCCGCTCGACCGTCACGTCGGCGGACGCCATCGCCGCGTCGACGTCGCCGGTCGCGGTGTCCGTGGGGAACGCCGGGTTGACCTTCTCCGGTTTGTACAGGTCGTCGCGGTCCGCGGCAAGCTCGGTGTCGTGCTCGCGCTCGTCGTAGGTCGCGAACACCAGCTCCGCGCCGTGCCGCGCGGCCTCGGAAGTCTCCGCGATCACCAGCCCGATCACCTGTCCGCGGAAGGCGACCTCGCGGTCCTGCAGCACGGCCAGTTCGGCGTCCTCTGTGGACGCCAGCCGCTCGGCGCTGCGGTAGGTGATCACGTCCAGCACGCCGTCGAGCACCTCGGCCTCGGCGGTGTGGATCGCGGCGATCCGGCCCCGCGCCACAGTGGCCTGCACGGGGTGGCAGAACACCGGCGTGCCGGCCTGCGTCTCGTAGGCGTAGGTGGCGGTGCCGGTGACCTTGCGTGCGCCGTCCCGCCGCACCAGCGGTTCGCCGATCGCGGTCATGACAGCTCCCGGAGCACGGAGACCAGGGTCCGGGTCAGCAGCGGGACCTTGAACTCGTTGCCGGGCAACGGCTGCGCCTGCGCCAGCTCCTCCTCGGCCGCGGCGCGGAACGTCGCGTCGGTGGCCGGCGCGCCGCGCAGCACGTCCTCGGCCTGCCAGGCGCGCCACGGTTTGTGCGCGACCCCGCCGAACGCGATGCGCGCGTCGACGACCGTGCCGTCCTCGACGGCCAGCACCGCCGCCACCGACACCAGCGCGAACGCGTAGGAGGCCCGGTCGCGGACCTTCCGGTAGCGCTGCTTCCCGGCGGGCGGCGCCGGCAGGTCGATCGAGGTGATCAGGTCGCCGTGCGCCAGCACGGTGTCCCGCTCCGGGGTGTCGCCGGGCAGGCGGTGCAGTTCGGTGAACGGGATCGTGCGCTCGCCGTCCGGTCCGAGCACGCACACCTCGGCGTCCAGCGCGGCCAGCGCGACCGCCAGGTCGGACGGGTGCGTCGCCACGCAGTGCTCGGACGCGCCGAGGATCGCGTGGTAGCGGGTGTAGCCACCGATCGCGGAGCAGCCGGAGCCGGGCTCGCGCTTGTTGCACGGGGTCGTGACGTCCTGGAAGTACACGCACCGCGTGCGCTGCAACGGGTTCCCGCCGGTGGTGGCCATGTTGCGCAGCTGGCCGGACGCCCCGGCGAGCAGCGATTCGGCGAGCACCGGGTAGCGCGACCGGATCCGCGGGTCGGCGGCCAGGTCGCTGTTGCGCACCCCGGCGCCGATCGACAGGAGGCCGTCGCGCTCGGTGATCTCGGCGGAGGTCAGGTTCGTGATGTCGACGAGACGGCCGGGGCGGGCGACGCCGAGCTTGAGGTGGTCGACGAGGTTCGTGCCACCGGCGAGGAACACGGCGGACGGGTCGGCGGCGACGGTGCGGACGGCGGTGTCCGCGTCGGCGGGGGAGTCGTAGGTGAACGGCTTCATCCGGCCGCCTCCTCGATCGCGCTGACGATGCCGTCGTAGGCGGCGCACCGGCACAGGTTGCCGCTCATCCGCTCGGCGATCTCGGCGCGGGTCAGCGCGGGGCGGTCGCTCACCGCCGGGGTCGCGTGGCTCGGCCAGCCCTGCTTGACCTCGTCCAGCACGCCCACCGCGGAGCAGATCTGGCCCGGCGTGCAGTAGCCGCACTGGAACCCGTCGTGCTCCAGGAACGCGCGCTGCACCGGGTGCAGCTCACCGTCCGGCGCGAGCCCCGCGGCGGTGGTGACCTCGGCCCCGTTCTGCGCGACGGCCAGCGACAGGCAGGACAGGATCCGGCGGCCGCCGACCAGGACCGTGCAGGCCCCGCACTGGCCGTGGTCGCAGCCCTTCTTCGGGCTGGTGACGCCGAGGCGTTCGCGCAGGGCGTCCAGGAGGGTGGTGCGGCTGTCGAGCGTCAGCCGGTGGGTGGCGCCGTCGACACGCAAGGTGATCTCCGCGTCCATGACGTGGGGCGTACCCGGCGAGGCAGCCGCGAAACCGGCGATCAGGCGGGAACGGCAACCGCGCGCTCTGCCTGCCGGGTCCGGGCCACCAGCACTCCGACCGCGATGATCAGCGCGAACGCGACGAGTGCGGTCATCGTGCGTGCGACGTTGAACGCCTCCCACCGCTGCAGGACCGCCGCGTGGTCGGCCGGCGCGCCGGACACCGCCCACACCTTGATCCGCCCGTTGATCGGCACGTTGCCGAACCGCGTGATCAGGAACGACGCCAGCACCAGCGCCCCGGCCGTGCCCGCCAGGTACCGCGGCGCGCCGCGGCTCAACATGGCCAGCGCGAGCGAGCTCAGGACCGCCAAGGCCATCGTCGTCTGCATGACCACGCCGTTCATGTGCATCAGCGCGGTGTGGAAGGTCAGGCGCACGTCGAGCGGCACCGCGCCGAACGCGGACACCAGGTTGACGGCGCCGTAGCCGAAGGCCCCGGCCAGCAGGCCGGTGGCCAGCAACGCGAAGGCGGTGACGAACCGGACCACGAGGCCTCCTATTACTGAGTTGTAACTCAGTAAATGTAGCGTGCTCGGCCGCGGGTGGTCCAGTGGACGCGCGGGTTCAGTCCGGGAGCAGGCCGGGCAGGAGGGTGTCCACCACCTGCGCGGCGCCCGCGACGGCGGGAGTGCCCAGCGAGCGGAGCACGGCCCGCTGGTGGGCGACGCCGAGGATGACCAGGGCGGCCGCGTCCAGGTCGAGGCCGGCGCGCACCCGGCCGAGGTCCCGCTCCCGGCCGAGGTAGGCCGCGATGGGCGCCAGTCCGCGCTGCGGGCCGATGTTCGCCTCCGAGCTGCGCTGGGTGAACAGCTCACGGAGCTCGCTGTCGGCCTGGACGGCGGCCAGGACCGGCGTGATGCGCGTGTAGTAGGCCTCCAGGCTGCCGAGCAGTTCGACGAGGTTGTCCCGCACGGTGCCGTGCCCGGCCCGCCGCCCGAGCTCCTCGGCCACTTCCTTGTAGCGCGGGAGGTGCAGGTGGACCACGGCGCGCAGCAGCCCGAGCCGGTCTCGGAAGTGGTAGAAGATGCTCGACTCGGCCACGCCGGCGCGCCGCGCGACCTCCTTCGTCGACAGGCGGGCGACACCGGCTTCGGCGAGGATCTCCTCGGCCGCGGCCAGCACCGCCTCCCGCACCCCCGTCCTGGGGCGGCCCGGCCGCCGAGCGTCGTTCACCACGCCGACATCCTGCCAGCGGCACCGCCGGGACCGCGCCGCCGTGGGAAAATGCGCGGATGCGGCAGATCGGGAACGACGCCAACCTCGCCGGGAAGATCCTCGACGAGCTCAAGAGCGCCATCGTCAACGGCGAGCTCGTCGCGGGCAGCCTGTACTCGGTGCACGACCTCGCGGAGCGGCTCGGCGTGTCCCGGACGCCGGTGCGGGAGGCGCTGATCCAGCTGGCCGAGCGCGGAATGGTGCGGTTCGAGCGCAACCGCGGCGTGCGGATCCTCCAGACGTCCCTGCACGACCTGGAGGAGGTCTTCGCGATCCGGCTGCTGCTGGAGGTCCCGGCCACCCACCGCGCCGTCACGCAGCGGACCGCCGCGTGGGTCAAGGAGCTGGGCGCCCAGCTCAAGGCGATGCGCGCCGCCGCCGAGAAACGCGACGAGGCCACGTTCATGGCCGCCGACCGGCGCTTCCACGAGATCATCAACGAGGCGTCCGGCAACGTGCGGCTCGCCCGCTACATCGACTCGTTGCGCGACATGGTCCTGCTGCGCGGCGCCTCGACCGTCGACACCTCGCGCAGCCTGTCCGACATCCTCGCCGAGCACGAGGAGATCTTCGCGCTCATCGAAGCGGGCAAGGCCGACGAAGCCGCCGAGTCCATGCGCGCGCACCTGCTCAACACCGCCCGGCTGCTGATCGGCCAGGAAGCCGCGGCCAGTGGCGACCCGGTCCCGCCGGTCTCGTTGGAGTGGACCGGCTACCCACGTCGTTGACGAGTAGCATGCTACATGCCACTCTGTGCTCGGCTCTGTCCTGACGCGCAAGGAGGCGCAGATGACGGCACCGAGCAAGGTTCACCTGCTCAAGACCGGAACCATGGAATGCGACCAGACCTGGCTGCTGCTCAAGCCGGGTGCGACCATCACCGACCGCTCGAACACCCGCAAGGAAGCGGTGTGGACGACGTGCCCGACCCACGCGGTGCTCATCGAGCACCCGGACGGGCGAATCCTGTGGGACACGGGCGTTCCACAGGACTGGGAGACCCGCTGGGCACCCACCGGGCTGCAGGAGTTCTTCCCCGTCCAGGAGGGCACCAGCTACCTGCAGGACTCGCTGGCCGCGCTGGAGCTGACGCCGGACGACATCGACGTGCTCGTGCTGTCCCACCTGCACTTCGACCACGCCGCGAACGCGAAGCTGTTCGCAGGCGGCAAGACGCGCATCATCGTCAACGCCAACGAGCACGAGGGCGCGCTCGGCATCGACGGGCCGTTCAAGGGCGCGCACCTCAAGGCCGACTACGAGGGCATCGACTACGAACTCGTCTCCGGTGACGCCGAAATCGCGCCGGGCGTCAGCGTCATCGAGACACCGGGCCACACCTGGGGGACGATGTCACTGCGGGTGGACCTGCCGGAGGCGGGCACCAAGATCTTCACCTCCGACGCGGTCTACCTCGGCGAGAGCTGGGGCCCGCCGGCCGTCGGCGCCGCGATCGTCTGGGACAGCGTGCGCTGGCTGGAGTCGGTGGAGAAGCTGCGCCGCATCGCCGAGGAGACCAACGCCGAGGTGATCTTCGGGCACGACCCGGAGCAGGCCGCCAAGCTCCCGTTCGCCCCCGACGGGTACTTCGGCTGAAAGGCACACGGGCATGACCGAATACCTCAACGAGACCGTCTTCACCTGGGGCGCGACGCCGCTGAAGTTCGGCGCCGGCGCCGTCGACGAGATCGGCTGGGACCTCGCGCAGATGGGCGCGGAACGGGTCCTCATCGTCACCGACCCGGGCGTCGCCGCCACCGGCGTGCCGCAGCGCGTCGCCGACGCCGCCAAGGCGGGCGGGCTGACCGTCGAGGTCTACGACCAGGTGCACGTCGAACCGACCGACGTCAGCATCCAGGCCGCGGTGGACTTCGCGAAGCAGTCCGAGTGGGACGGGTTCATCGCCGTCGGCGGCGGCTCGTCGATCGACACCGCCAAGGCCATCAACCTGATGACCACCTACCCGGCCGACCTCTACGACTACGTCAACAAGCCGATCGGGCAGGGCAAGGCGCCTGCCGGGCCGCTCAAGCCGCTGGTCGCGGTGCCGACCACCGCGGGCACCGGGTCGGAGACGACGCCGGTGTGCATCATGGACTTCCTCGACCTCAAGGTGAAGTCCGGCATCAGCCACCCGCGGCTGCGGCCGTCGATGGCGGTGGTCGACCCGCTGCTGACGCTGAGCATGCCGCCCGAGGTGACCGCGGCCAGCGGGATGGACGTGCTGTGCCACGCGCTGGAGTCCTACACGGCCAAGCCGTTCGACTCCTTCCCGCGGCACCGCGCGGAAACCCGGGTCGCCTACTGCGGGTCGAACCCGATCTCGGACGCCTGGACCGAGCAGGCGCTGACCCTGCTGGCCCGCTCGTTCCGCAAGGCCGTGCTGAACGGCGGCGACCTCGCGGCGCGGACGGACATGATGCTGGCGGCGACGTTCGCCGGCATGGGGTTCGGCAACGCGGGCGTGCACATCCCGCACGCCTGCGCGTACCCGATCGCCGGGCAGGTCAAGGAGTACCGGCCGAAGAACTACCCGCAGGACGAGGCGATGGTCCCGCACGGCGAGTCGGTGTCGCTGACCGCGCCCGCGGCGTTCCGGTTCACCTTCCCGACGAACCCCGAGAAGCACCTGCGGGCCGCGCGGATCCTCGACCCGCACGCGCCGAAGCAGCACGACGCGGTGGACCAGCTGCCGTTCGTGCTGTCCTCGCTGATGCGCGACATCGGCACGCCGAACGGGATCGGCGGCGTCGGCTACGACGAGAGCGACATCGGCGACCTGGTCGAGGGCACCCTCAAGCAGGAACGGCTGCTGACCATCTCGCCGCGGCCGGTGCGCGGCGAAGACCTGGAGGCGATCTTCGCCCAGTCGATCGAGAACTGGTGATCGGATGCCCATCTACGACTACGCGTGCGAGTGCGGGAACCGGTTCGAGGCGCTCGTGCCCTCGTCCGCCAGCCCCGCGCCGAGCTGTGCGTGCGGTTCGTCGCCACGCCGCCTGCCACCCGCGGTGCGGCTCGGCGGCGTCGCCTCGGCCGGGCCCAGCCGGGACGACGCGCCGAAGAGCTGGCGCGGCACCGGCAACGGCGACCGGGAGACGGTGCGGCACTGGCACCAGCAGATGACCCGGCGGGAGAAGCTGGAGCAGAAGTACCCGGAGCTGGCGGGCGACCGCCGTCCGGTGCTCGCCCACGAGGGGCGCTTCGCCGCGGCGCCGCTGCGCGCAGGCGATCCGGTGCCGGGAGAATCGGGTTCATGACGGTGGTCGCGGACGAGCGCGTGGCCCGGTTCCTCGCGGAGCTGGGCCGCGCGCTCACCGGTGAGGTCGAGTCCGGCACGACGGCGCGCGCGACCTACAGCATGGACGCGTCGAACTACCGGCACGTGCCGCTGGCCGTCGTGTTCCCGTCCACTGTGGAGGATCTGGAGACGACGGTCCGGCTGTGCCGGGAGTTCCGGATCCCCATCACCGCGCGCGGCGCCGGAACGAGCATCGGCGGGCAGGCGCTCGGCGAGGGTGTCGTAGTCGACTACAGCAGGCACCTGAACCGGGTGCTGGAGATCGACCCGGAGGCGGGGACCGCCCGCGTGCAGCCCGGCGTGGTGCTGGACGCGTTGCGCGCGGCCGCCGCCCCGCACGGGCTGACGTTCGGGCCGGACCCGTCGACCCACAGCCGCTGCACGATCGGCGGCATGGTGGGCAACGACGCGTGCGGCTCGCACTCGGTGGCGTGGGGGCGGACCGCGGACAACGTGGTCGCGCTGGACGTGCTGACCGCGGACGGGACGCGGCTGGCGATCGGGGAGTCGCTGCCGGACGATCCGCGGGTCGCCGAGTCGAAGCAGCTCGCGCTGGACAACCTGGCGCTGCTGCGCACGTCGTTCCCGTCGATCCCACGGCGCGTGTCGGGGTACGCGCTGGACCAGCTGTTGCCGGAGAACGGGACGAACCTGGTCCGCGCCCTGGTCGGCACCGAGGGCACGTGCGTGCTGCTGACCGAGATCACCGTGCGGCTGGTGCCCGCGCCTGCGGCCCGGGCGCTGGTCGTCGCGGGCTACGCGGACGACATCGCGGCCGCCGACGCCGTGCCGTCGGTGCTGCCGCTGAAGCCGTTGACCGTCGAGGGCATGGGCCGCGACCTCATCGACTCGCTGTTGATGCGGCGGTCGCACCCGGCCGTCGACCTGCTGCCGGCGGGGCGCGGCTGGCTGTTCGTCGAGGTCGGGGGAGCGGACCCGGCGGAGGCGGCGGCGCGGGCTGCCGAAGTCGCGGCTGCCCTGGAGCGGGACACCGGCGCCGCGACCGTGGTGGAGACGCGGCCGGCGGACCAGCGGATGCTGTGGTCGGTGCGGGAGGCCGCGGCCGGGATCGTGACCCGCATGGCGGACGGTTCCGAGGCGTGGCCGGGCTGGGAGGACTCCGCGGTGCCGCCCGCTCATCTTGGGGCCTATCTACGGGATTTCCGGGCTCTGCTGGGGAAGTACGGGCTGCGGGGTGTCCCGTATGGACACTTCGGCGAGGGGTGCGTGCACGTGCGCATCAACTTCGGCCTGACCAGCGACGAGGGCCGGCGGCAGTTCCGGGCGTTCATGGAGGACGCGGCGGACCTGGTGGTGCAGCACGGCGGGTCGCTGTCCGGCGAGCACGGCGACGGGCAGGCGCGGGCGGAGCTGTTGTCGCGGATGTACCCGCCGGAGATCCTGGCGCTGTTCGAGCGGTTCAAGGTCATCTGGGACCCCGCGGACCTGCTCAACCCGGGCAACCTGGTGCGGCCCCGGAAGCTGGACGCGGACCTGCGGTTCGACGGGCCGGTGCGGTCGCTGCCGGTGACGTTGAAGTACCCGCACGACGGCGGCAGCCTGGCGACCGCGACCCGCCGGTGCGTCGGCGTCGGGGCGTGTGTCGACAAGTCGTCCGGCGTGATGTGCCCGAGCTACATGGTCACCGGGCGCGAGGAGCACTCGACGCGCGGGCGGTCGCGGCTGCTGTTCGAGATGATGCGCGGCGAGACGGTCACCGACGGCTGGCGCTCCGGCGAGGTGCTGGAGGCGCTGGACCTGTGCCTGGCGTGCAAGGGTTGTCTGTCCGACTGCCCGGTCAACGTGGACATGGCGTCGTACAAGGCGGAGTTCCTGCACCAGCACTACGCGGGGCGGCTGCGCCCGGCGAGCCACTACACGCTCGGGTTCCTGCCGGTGCTGGCGCGGCTGGCGTCGGGCGCGCCGCGGCTGGCGAACCGCGTGCTGGGCGGTCGGTTGTCCGGGCTGGTGAAGAAGGCGGGCGGGATCACGCCGGAGCGGTCGCTGCCGCGGTTCGCGCCGCGGACGTTCCGGCGCGGGTTCCGGGCGCGGGAGCGGGGGCGGCCGCGGGTGGTGTTGTGGCCGGACACGTTCACGAACTTCCTGTCGCCCGAGGTCGGGCACGACGCGGTGCGGGTGCTGGAGCACGCCGGGTTCGACGTGGTGCTGCCGTCGTCGTCGGTGTGCTGCGGGCTGACCTGGATCTCGACCGGGCAGCTCGGGGTGGCGCGCCGCGTGCTGCGGCGGACGTTGCGGGTGCTGCGGCCGGAACTGGAGGCGGGGACGCCGATCGTGGGCCTGGAGCCGAGCTGCCTGGCGGTGTTCCGGCACGACTCGCGGGAGCTGCTGGACGACTCCGAGCTGCACGGGTTGCCGTCGCAGGCGTTCACACTGGCGGAGTTCCTGGAGAAGTACGCGCCGGACGTGTCGTTCCCGGAGGTCGAGGCGACGGCCATTACGCAGCAGCACTGCCACCAGCACGCGGTGATGGGCAACGCGGCGGACGAGCGGTTGCTCCGCCGGGTGGGTGTGCGGAACCGGACGCTGGACTCGGGGTGTTGCGGGCTGGCGGGCAACTTCGGGGTCGAGAAGGGGCACTACGAGGTGTCGGTCGCCGCGGCGAACCGGGTGCTGGTGCCTGAGGTGGAGGCCGCGCCCCCGGACACGATGGTCCTCGCGGACGGCTTCAGCTGCCGCACCCAGATCGACGACCTCACCGGACGGCAGGCGCTGCACCTGGCGCAGGTACTCGCGCGGGCGCTGGACACCCCTGGCGCCTGAGCGGCGAGTTCCCCTCCGGCGCGCGAGTTCCACGTTCGGCGCGGGGAGTTCCACACTCGGCGGGGGAGCGGCATCCCCGGTTTTGCTTCCGGGGTGAGGTGCCCTCGCAGGGTGCGTGGGCGCGGGCTCACGCCCTGTCGGCCGGACACACCCCCGACGCCTGAGCGGCAAGCCCCACGCGCCCGCGCGCGGGTCCCCGCTCCGGCGCGGTGAATTTCACGTTCCGTGGGGGAGCGGCATCCGGTTTCGCTTCCCGGGTGAGGTGCCCTCGGAGGGTGCGCGGGCGCGGGGCTCTCGCTCCGTCGGCTGGACACCCCCCGGCTGAGCGGCGAGTCCCACCCTCCGACGTGCGGGCCCCATCCCAGCGCGGCGAGTCCACACTCGGCGGGGGAGCGGCACCCCCGGACGGGGGCAAGCGCTCGACCCGTGGCGTTAACCGTTGCTAACGTGGCTCGGGCATCGGCGCCAAGGGAGGCGAGGATGGACAGCGCAGCGTTGCGGCCCGAGATCGCCAAGTCGTGGCGCCGGGCGGAGCTGTCCGGGCTCCGGCCGGACGCCGCGGTCGACCGGCTCACCGTCGCGGACATCGACCGCCGCAGCAGGCTCGTTCTCGCCGCCGAACCCGTCCTCGACCAGGCCACCCGCGAGCTCGCCGACACCGCGTTCAGCCTCATCCTCGCCGACCGCGACGCCTGGATCGTCGACCGGCGGTTCGGCGAGCGCCGGCTGGAATCGACCCTCGACCGGCTCGGCGTCGTCCCCGGCAGGCGCTTCACCGAGGAGAACACCGGCACCAACTCGATCGCCACCGTCTTCGAGCTGCGCCAAGGCCTCGCCGTGCACGGGCACGAGCACTTCATCGACAGCTTCAAGGCCTTCGCCTGCTACGGCCACCCGATCACGCACCCGGTGACCCGCCGCCTGGAGGGCGTCCTCGACATCACCTGCCCGGCCGACCACGCCAGCCCGCTGCTCGGCCCGTTCCTGCGCCGCGCGGTCGCCGACATCGAGCAGCGCCTGCTGGAGGGCTCCCGCGCGGCCGAGCAGCGCATGCTCGCCGCCTACCAGGCAGCCGCCCTCAACCGCCTGCGCCCGGTCCTGGTGCTGGGCGACGACGTCGTCCTCGCCAACGCCGCCGCCACCGACCTGCTCGACGCCCCCGACCACGCGATCCTCCGCGGGCTCGCCATGGACGCCCCGTTCGGCGTCCGGCAGGCCCGCAGCGTCCGGCTGTCCTCCGGTCGCGTCGCGGACGTGTCCTTCGAGCGCATCACCGGCGCGTCCGGCGTGCTGTTCGAGCTGGAACCGCCCGCGGTGCAGGCGATCCCGCGACGCGCCACCCCGCGGCCGGTGCAGCGGGATTTCACCACCTACCGCGAACAACGCACGCACGTCCTCATCAGCGGCGAGCCCGGCACCGGCCGTTCGACGGTGGCCCGCGAGCTGGCGGGGGAGTCCGCGCTGGCCGTGCTCGACGCGGTGGACGCCCAGCACTGGGCCCCCACTCTGGACCAGCTCGTCGCGTCGCACACCGGGCTGCTGGTGATCGAGAACATCGCCCTGCTGCCCGCCGACGCGGCCGCCCGGGTCGGGGCCGCCATGGACCGCGGCTGGTTCGCGTTCACCGGCCCGCCGCCGTCCGAGCTGACCGGCCCCGCCGCCGACCTCGCCAGCCGCTGCATCGCCCGCCGGGAGCTGCCCCCACTCCGCTCCCGGCGGGACGAACTGCCCGCACTGGTCGCGGCGATGCTGGCCGACCTCGGCTCGACCCTCCGGTTCGTGCCCCGCACGCTGGAGGTCCTCGCCGCGCAGCCGTGGCCGGGCAACTTGCGCGAGCTGAAGGCGCTGCTGCGGCACGTCGCGGCCGGCCGTGCGTGTGGTGACGTGCTGCCGCGTGACCTGCCGGAGGCCTACCAGGGCAGTCCCCGGGCACGCCACCTCACGCCGATCGAGCAGCTCGAACACGACGCGATCGCCGCCGCGCTGCGGGACTGCGGCGGCAACAAGGCCCACGCCGCGAAGCTGCTCGGCATCAGCCGCTCGACGCTGCACCGGCGGGTGCGGAGCCTCGGGCTGAGCTGACCTTGCCCGGCAGGGGTGTCTCGTCGCGGGCGGGATGCGCCAGCGGCCGCCCGCCGTGAGCGGGGACGCGAGCATCCTCGAACGCGGTCACGCGAACCACCCCCAGGCCACGACGGCGGCCAGCACGAGCAGCACCACGGGCACCGCCACGACTTTCGTTTCGCGGCGGCGGACGTGCTGCACGACCGCCCCGGCCATCAGCAGCACCAGCCCGGTGGCCGCGAGCGGCGACAGCACCGGCGCGATGTCCAGCGCGGCGGGCAGGATCAGCCCTGCCGCGGCGAGCACCTCCAGCACCCCGATGGTCTTGCCGAGGCTCACGCTGAGCCCGGTGGCGGCCAGTTTTTCGGCCGGTTGAGCCAGTTTCACGGCCCCACTGGCCAGGAAGACGGCCGCCAGCGCGGCCGCGATGATCCACAACGCGATGTCCATGCCCGTCCGACGACGCAGCCCCGCGCGGTGTGAGGTCACTGTGTCAACTTGACACGGTTAGCCCGCTGTTGCGCAGGTCACCATTACCGCCACGTCCACGACGAGGAGGTTGGTGTGACTGCGGTAGCGGAGCAGGCGGTGCGGCCGGCGGTTCGGGAGTTCGTGTCCGGGACCAAGCAGCTGCTGATCGGCGGGCAGTGGGTGAACGCGGCGTCGGGCCGGACGTTCCCCACCTTCGACCCCGCCACGGGGGAGAAGATCACCGAGGTGGCACACGGCGCCGCCGAGGACGTCGACCGCGCGGTGGCCGCGGCGCGGCACGCGTTCGAGGACGGTCCGTGGTCCCGCACCACGCCGTCGGAGCGGCAGCGCCTGATCTGGCGGATCGGCGACCTGCTGCTGGAGCGCGCCGAGCAGTTCGCGCAGCTGGAGGCGCTGGACAACGGCAAGTCCGTGGCGGTCGCGCAGGGCGTCGACGTCGCCTGGGCGGCCGACATCTTCCACTACTACGCCGGGTGGGCGACCAAGATCGAGGGCCGCACGATCACCCCGTCCGTGCCGTGGATCCCGGGCAGCCAGTGGCACGCCTACACGTTGCGGGAACCGGTCGGCGTGTGCGCGCAGATCATCCCGTGGAACTTCCCGCTGGTGATGGCCGCGTTCAAGCTGGCGCCGGCGCTCGCGGCCGGCAACACCGTCATCCTGAAGCCGGCCGAGCAGACTCCGCTGACGGCGTTGCTGCTCGGCGAGCTGTTCTGCGAAGCCGGTTTCCCGGACGGAGTGGTCAACATCCTCACCGGGTTCGGGGACGCGGGCGCCGCGCTGGCCGCGCACGACGACGTCGACAAGGTCGCGTTCACCGGTTCCACCGAGGTGGGCAAGAAGATCGTGGACGCGGCCAAGGGCAACCTGAAGAAGGTGTCGCTGGAGCTGGGCGGCAAGAGCCCCAACATCGTGTTCGCCGACGCCGACCTGGAGGCCGCGATCCCCGGTTCGGCCAACGCCTGGCTGTTCAACCACGGCCAGTGCTGCGTGGCCGGCACACGGTTGTTCGTCGAGGAGTCCATCTTCGACGAGTTCACCCAGGGTGTCGCGGAGTTCGCGAGCCAGGTCAAGATCGGCCCGGGCCTGGACCCGACGACGCAGCTGGGCCCGCTCGTGTCGCAGGAGCAGCTCGACCGCGTCACCAGCTACCTGCGGCAGGGCATCGCGGACGGCGCCCGTGCCCTGACCGGCGGCGGCCGTCACGGCGACTCCGGTTACTACGTCGAGCCGACGGTGCTGGTGGACGTGCGCGACGACATGAGCGTGGTGCGTGAGGAGATCTTCGGCCCGGTCGTGGCCGCGATCCCGTTCTCGGCCGAGGACGGTCTCGCCGCGGCCGCGAACAACACCGAATACGGCCTGGCGGCGGGGATCTGGACGCGGGACATCTCGCGCGCCCACCGGGTGGCGAAGCAGATCAAGGCCGGTTCGGTGTGGGTCAACTGCTACAACGGCTTCGACACCGCGATCCCGTTCGGCGGGTACAAGCAGTCCGGTTGGGGCCGCGAGCTCGGCGCCGAGGCCATCGACCTCTACACCCAGACCAAAGCCGTCAACGTCGCGCTCTGAGGAGAATCCGCATGAAGGTCAAGGCAGCTGTACTCACCGATTTCAAGACCCCGTTCGAGATCACCGAGCTGGACCTGGACGGCCCGCGGGAGGGCGAGGTCCTGATCCGCTACGTCGCGGCCGGCTTGTGCCACTCCGACCTGCACCTGTCCGATGGAGATTTGCCGCCGCGGTTCCCGATCGTGGGCGGGCACGAGGGCGCCGGGATCATCGAAGAGGTCGGGCCGGGGGTCACGAAGGTCAAGCCCGGTGACCACGTCGTGTGCTCGTTCATCCCGAACTGCGGCACGTGCCGTTACTGCGCCACGGGGCATCAGAGCTTGTGCGACATGGGTGCGACGATCCTGGAAGGCAGCTTCCCGGACGGCAGTTTCCGGTTCCACCAGGGCGGGGTCGACTACGGGCAGATGTGCATGCTCGGCACTTTCGCCGAGTATTCGACGATCTCGCAGCACTCGGTGGTCAAAGTGGACGAAAGCGTGCCGCTGGAGACCGCGGTGCTCGTCGGCTGTGGTGTCCCGACCGGGTGGGGCACGGCGGTGTACGCGGGGGACGTGCGGCCGGGTGAGACCGTGGTGATCTACGGGATCGGCGGGATCGGCATCAACTCGGTGCAGGGCGCGGCGCACGCCGGGGCGAAGAACGTCGTGGTGGTCGACCCGCTGGCGTTCAAGCGGGACACCGCGCTGAAGCTGGGAGCCACCCACGCCTTCGCGACGGCGGGGGAGGCGCACGAGGTGGTCACCGAGCTGACCCGGGGACAGGGCGCGGACAAAGCGCTGGTCACGGTCGGGGTGGTGGACGAAGAGGTGATGTCGGCGGCGTTCGACGTCGTCGGCAAGGGCGGGGTCGTCGTGGTGACCGGCTTGGCGGACCCCGCGAAGGCGACGATCCACGTCTCCGGCGCGGTGCTCACCCTGTGGGAGAAGACGATCAAGGGGAGCCTGTTCGGCAGTGGCAACCCGCAGCGGGACATCCTGAAGATGCTGGACCTCTACCAGGCGGGCACGCTGAAGCTGGACGAGCTGGTCACCAACCGGTACCGCCTCGAAGACGTCAACCAAGGCTACGAGGACCTGGTGGCAGGCAAAAACATCCGAGGCGTAGTCGTCCACGGCTAACCCCAACCGCCACCCGGCAACGAAAAGCAAGCGACCAACCCAACCAGACCTCCCCCGCCCCCGATCCACAGCCGATCTTTAGTCGCCGACCAGGGTTGTCAAGGCACGCTTTCCCGCCTTGACAAGCCTGCTCGGCGACTGAAACACAATCAGG